>CAZZZY010000042.1:0-16579 GCA_964658545.1 uncultured Acetobacteraceae bacterium
CCCATTTTGACAGTTGGAGAGACGCGATAAATCGCCGTCTCTACAGAAAATTTATCCGTCAATTATTTCTTCACAGACTATTAGTCTAAGCTCGACTTTATCCAAAACTAAGAACTTGGTTTTCTTTATCCGGCAAAAACCCTGGCTTTTTGGCAAATACTTTTTCTATATCACAGATTATCGATGGAGATAAAAAAGTCAAACTACTGTTCCATATAGGTTTCAGCTTAGGTGATCGTATTGCCAAAAAATGGATAAGTCGAGCTAGGAGGTTGTTTGAAACCTCTAAGAGACGTTGCATTACAACATCTCTACAAAGGATTTCAGTCGAGTTGTTTAAGATGATAGCCAATACCGTGAACTGTTTCAATAAAATCTTCAAAAGCTCCTGCTGCTTTGAGCTTTTGACGCAGGCTTCTGAGATGAACTTTCACGGCATGTTCTTCTGGAGGAGACTCTAGCGACCAAATATGTTCGATAATTACGCTGCGACTCAGAACGCGACGACCATTTCGCAGCAATAACTCTAATATTCCGTACTCTTTTGGGGTTAAATGTAGCATATTCTTCCCATAACTCACTTCATAAGTGCTGGGATTGAGGTGCAGATTGCCCCATTCTAGGATTGGCGGCGATGAAACATTACCCCGACGAAGCAAGGCGCGAATTCGTGCAAATAGTTCTTGCAAATCCACTGGTTTAACGACATAATCGTCTGCTCCCGCATCAAGTCCGGTGATTTTATCGCTAACAGTGTCACGAGCCGTCAGCATGAGAACAGGCATACTATAGCTGTGCGATCGCAGCCGATGGCATAAACTAATTCCATCCAGTTCTGGCAACATCACATCCAGCAGCAGCAAATCATAATCCAGCATTTTGGCTTGATTCCACCCTGCTTCACCATCTGTCACCACATCAACCATATAACGCTGGTCTGTAAGCGCTTCTGCTAAAGTTTCGGCAAGACGTACATCGTCTTCAACTAGGAGAATTCGCATAGCATTGTTTTTTAACTATTAAAGTATGTTTAAAACAAACAGCGAACCTTCATTGAGAAAATATTGCAAAAAGTAACAATTTCCAGATTTGGCTACTTCTTTCCGATTTCTTTACTATTTCCTAAGCGATTTCCTTACTTTTAGTATGTCATCATTCATCCTATGTGGGTTTCTAATAACCTCCTTATAAAGTTCCAAAAGAACTCTATCTTTAGCCAGGAGATTTTCAGAAAATGGCTCACCCTTGTTAACTAGTACAGTTTTACAGCAATTACAAGTCAAGGAACTGGGAATTGGGTAATTAAGAACAAATGCCCAATGCCCAATGCCCAATACCCTTAATCATTATGACTATTCCTTTGTTAAATTACTCCCCTTCATCTCGAAATCACCGTGTATCTGGATACGAGATTCTTGGCGACGAGCAACCTAGAATTTATACAGCCGAGTATTTGCCATCGTCAGTAGAAATGGATGCCTTGATTATGGCAGCCTATCGTCAGATTTTCCACGAACAACAGATGTTAGATAGTAACCGCCAACCTTTTTTAGAATCCCAACTGAGAAACGGTCAAATCACAGTCAGGGATTTTATTCGAGGGTTAGCAATATCTGATGCATTTCGGCGACTCAATTATGAAAGCAACAATAACTACCGCTTTGTGCAGATATGCGTACAGCGCTTCCTCGGTCGTGAAGTTTACAATGAACGCGAAAAACTAGCATGGTCGATTGTGCTAGCTACCAAAGGAATACAAGGGTTTATCGACGCTTTGCTGGATAGTGAGGAATACATTAGTAACTTTGGTTACAATACAGTTCCCTATCAACGGCGACGGATTTTGCAAGGACGCTCTCAAGGTGAATTACCTTTTGCTAGGATGGCTCGCTATGGCGAAGATTATCGTGATAAATTACTGCTTTCCATAACTAGAAAACGGGTTGAGCCTTTTAATTTACAAAACTTCCTCCGCAGTTCGGACAGGGATGTAGTGTTATGGCTATTAGCTTCGTTCTTAGGGCTAATTGTCTTGTTTACTTACCTAACTGCATTTGGTTACTTGCCAAAATTCGGCGGATACTAACTGAAAGTTGAGCGAGGAGCGATCGCTATATTAGGCGATCGCACTTTGCTTAACTCTCGGCGCAAACCCAAAAAATGATTTATGCAAGAAATCTATTGATCTAAAAAGCTCTGTAACCACTGCATTCATATCAAATTAGTTGAAGCAAAACAATGTTGCCGCCACAAGCGCATAAAAAGCTCCAATGTTGGATAAGAAGCCGTCATTTAATCTGTTCTGGCCACTTTTTTATATTTGAAACTATAGACTATTCTTGCGTTGAGAGATTTAATGACTGTATAGCCGCTTTAGGAGGAACATTAATTTCTGTTGAGCCGATTGAGAAAATTTGGATGGGCGATCATCGGCAAGTTTTTCTTTATCGTGTCAAAGCCAGTTTGTTTACGCCTTGTCATCAGTTAAGGCAATACTGGTTTAAATATGGTGGTTTGTACACTAGATTTGATAAAAATTGTTAATTTTTTTTGATGCCTGGCGACTTCTATGGTTGCGTTAAGATGTATGCTATTACTTAAAAAGTAAAAAGAACCAATTAAAAATTAACATTTAGAAATAGAGATTTGCCTTTTCTCCGTAACATCAATTTTATGCTAATGCCAAATTTTAGCGTTATTAATCTTGCCCCTTTCGGTGTTGGCTTTAGCATTATTGCATTAGGGGTAGTTTACTATTTTCTCAACCTAGAAGTAAATAGACGGCAACGGGCAGAAGTGATTTTGCGGCAACAAACTGAGCGGGAACGATTGGTAAACCAGATTGCTCAACATATCCGTAAGTCTTTGGAGTTAGAAGAGGTTCTTACTACCACCGTTGCAGAAGTGCGCGAGTTTCTCCAAGCAGATAGGGTGTTAATTTACCGCCTTTGGGAAGATGGCACTGGTAGCGCAATTACTGAAACAGTTTTACCTGAATACACAAAAATTTTGGGAGAAACCTTTCCAGAAGAAGTGTTTCCTAGAGAGTATCATCAAGCTTATTCATTGGGGAAAACCCGTGCGATCGCTAATGTTGAACAAGCTGATGTCGAACCATGTCTGGCAGACTTCGTGAAACAATTCGGTGTCAAAGCCAAGTTGGTAGTGCCAATTCTCCAAGAAAATCGGGAAGCAGATAAACAACGAGATCGCCAAACACCTGCTTCTACACCTTATCTTTGGGGTTTATTGATTGCCCATCAGTGCGATCGCACTCGCATCTGGGAATCTTGGGAAATTGAATTGATGAAGCAACTTGCAACCCAGGTTGCGATCGCCATCCAACAATCAGAACTTTACAAACAGCTACAAACACTCAATGCTGAATTAGAACACCGTGTTCAAGAACGGACTCAAGAGTTAGCTAAAGCTAATGTCTCCCTCCGAGCTGAAATTGCTGAACGTCAACGCACACAAGCCGCCTTACAAGCTCTAATTACTGCCTCTCCTCGCGCCATCTTCACACTTGATTTAGAAGGGAATGTGAAAATCTGGAATCCTGCTGCTGAACGGATGTTTGGCTGGACAGAGGCGGAGGTAATTGACCGTCCGAACCCTATTTTTTTAGATGACCAATTAGAGGAATATAACACTCTGCAACAGAGCATATTACAAGGAACAACTTATACCAGAGTGGAATTGCGCCGTTTTAAAAAAGATGGCACTGCGATCGATATAGTTTTCTCTGCGGCTCCCTTGCATGATAGTAACGATAGTATCAACGGTATGGTGGCAGTGATCGCTGATATCACACACCAAAAGCAGCAAGAAGAACAAGTCCGATTGCTGCAATCTGTGGTTGTAAATACTAATGATGGTGTAGTTATCACTGAAGCCCAACCCATTGGCAAACCTGGGCCGCATATTATTTATGTCAATGAAGCATTCACCCGAATCACAGGTTACAGTCTGAAAGAAGTTTTAGGTAAAACGCCCCGTATCCTTCAAGGAGCGAAAACGAGTCGGGTTGAACTGGATAAAGTCTGGACTGCGCTTTCTCGTTGGGAACCAGTCACCGTTCAGATAATTAACTACCGCAAAGACGGCTCTGAATTCTGGAATGAATTCAGCATCGTACCCGTAGCTGATCAAAAGGGCTGGTATACTCACTGGATATCAGTACAACGGGACATTACCGGGCGCAAGCAAGCTGAACAGGCGTTACGCCAGAGCGAAGAACGCTTCCGCTCATTAATTGAAAATGCTCTAGATATCGTCAAAATTTTGGATATAGATGGTTCTATTCGTTACGAAAGTCCTTCCGTAGAAAAGGTTTTGGGTTATCAAGCAGCAGAACTGATTGGCAAAAACTTATTAGATTACATTCACCAGGATGATTTTACTAATACTTACTATAGTTTTACTCATGCCATCCAAAGTTCAGAAGTTACTGCCCCAATAGAGTTTCGTTGTCGGCACAAAGATGGCTCGTGGCGGATGTTAGAAGCTATTAGCCAGAAATTTCTAGATAATACGGCAGATACTAGAATTATGGTTAACTGCCGCGACATCACAGAACGCAAGCGGTTAGATGAAATTCGGATGGCACTGGAGCGAGAGAGAGAACTTAGTGTCCTGAAAACCCGTTTTTTTTCAATGGCATCTCACGAGTTTCGTACACCTCTGAGTACCGCCTTAGCAGCCGCCCAATTACTAGAGAACTGTCAGGATGAATGGGATAACTCTTCTAAGCGACTAAGGAACTTGCAGAGAATTCAACTCTCTGTCAAAAATATGGTTCAGATGTTAGACGATATTTTGACCATCAACCGAGCCGAAACCGGAAAACTAGAATTTAATCCCAAACTTCTAGATTTAGAAGGATTCTGTGGTTATTTTGTGGAAGAAATGCGCCTCAGTACAGACGATAGACACACACTTAGCTTTGTTTGTCAAGGAAAAGCTATTCCAGCCTGGGTGGATGAAAGGTTGTTGCGTTCCATTCTGTCTAATTTGCTGCTCAATGCGATTAAATATTCTCCTCAAGGGGGGAATGTTCATTTGGGACTGGAGTTTAAATCAGATACGGTGATTCTCCAAGTTCAAGATCAGGGTATTGGGATTCCTTTAGCAGATCAAAAGCAGCTATTTGAGCCGTTTCATCGTGGCAAGAATGTCAAAAGCATTCCTGGTACAGGATTAGGATTGGTAGTGGTGAAAAAGTGTGTGGACTTGCACCAGGGTTGTATTAACATCACGACTGAAGTCGGAATTGGTACAACTTGTGCGATCGCTCTCCCATTAAAAGATAAGTCTAATTAGTATTGTTCAAGATTTCTGAAGCAATGTGAGTTCGACGAGTTAGAGAACAAAAAACCTCTCCCTGGTTTTACTGACTTTTCACGGTATCTGGAAAACCTCTCTTCTATTTCTCTCTCCTTCTAAGCTACGGTGTACACACAAGTCGAAAAATCCTCTACCCACATTTTTGTCAGAGTGAAACTGTCATGCTGACCGATATCCCGCCCAGAACTGAAGTTCAGGGCTAATAGCAGAAGTCCACTTAAGTGGACTAAATGACAATACGCTTGGGTTAAGCCTAAAACTCTCAGTAAAAGTCCATTTTTTTAACGTAGATGCAAAGCGACTTCCATCAGTCCACAAAGCGTGGACTTCTGCTGAATTAGTTAAAACAAACTTTTGGTAAAGAATTGTAATCCCAAATCCCAAATCCAAAACCCAAAATTCCGAGAAGTCCCTGACTACGGTAGTCTAGATGAGAGTGAATTTATCGCCTGCGATATTATATTGTTTTATGACATCAGTTGTTTCTAGTCCCCCACGCACAATTCGGATTGGCTCACGTAAAAGCCAACTTGCTCTGGTTCAGACCTACTGGGTACAAGAGCAACTCAAGAAAAGATTCCCTGATATTACTTTTGAAGTCCACACCATGTCTACCCAAGGCGACAAAATCCTGGATGTAGCATTAGCTAAGATTGGCGATAAAGGACTTTTTACTAAAGAACTAGAAGTTGGAATGCTCAATCAAGAGATTGACTTTGCGGTTCATTCCCTCAAGGATCTGCCGACTAACTTACCAGAAGGATTAACACTGGCAGCAATTACTGAACGGGAAAATCCAGCAGATGCATTAGTGGTGCATGAAAAGCACAAAGATAAACAAATCGACACTTTGCCCGCAGGTGCGGTAATTGGTACATCTTCACTGCGGCGACTAGCACAGCTACGCCACCACTTCCCCCACTTTACTTTTAAAGATGTGCGAGGAAACTTAATTACACGCTTGGCAAAACTGGATGCAGGCGAATACGATGCCCTAATTTTGGCCGCCGCCGGGTTAGAAAGATTGGGAATGAGCGATCGCGTTCATCAAATTCTCCCCAAAGAAATCTCTCTCCACGCCGTTGGACAAGGTGCTTTAGGGATAGAATGTCGTGCTGATGATAGTGAATTGCTGTCTCTACTCAAAGCGATCGAACATTCCGAAACACGCGATCGCTGTCTCGCCGAACGATCCTTCTTACGCTCTTTAGAGGGCGGATGTCAAGTACCTATTGGTGTAAATACAGAAATATCTGGTGAGAATTTGACCTTAACAGGGATAGTCGCCAGTATAGATGGTCAAAAGCTGGTAAAAGATACTGTCACAGGGAAAGCTCACAATGCCGAAGCGCTAGGTACAGAACTAGCAGGACTGCTGCGGCAACAGGGGGCGCAAGAAATTTTATCAGAAATTTTTGCGGTGATTCAGCGCGGTTCCTAAGCAATTAGGCAAGCCGATGTGATTAGATAAGAATTGATCGCCGTTGCACCAAAAACGCGACAAATCGCGTGGGTTGGGATCAAAAAGTCAATTTGACAAATATAGACTCGGGGAAGCAAAAATTACCATGCGGATTCTATTTGTTGCAGCAGAGGCAGCACCCATTGCCAAAGTAGGAGGAATGGGTGATGTTGTTGGGGCATTACCCAAATTTCTGAGAGAAATGGGGCATGATGTGCGGATATTCTTGCCTTACTATGGCTTCCTGCCAGACAAAATGGAAATTCCCAAAGAACCCATCTGGCGGGGAAATGCGATGTTCCAGGAATTTGCTGTTTATGAAAGCGTTCTGCCTGGTACTGATGTTCCCTTGTATTTATTTGGACATCCCGTTTTCCTGCCCCGCCACATTTATTCTGGAGATGGTGAAGATTGGCGGTTCACTTTCTTTGCCAACGGTGCAGTCGAGTTTGCCTGGAATTACTGGAAACCAGAAATTATTCACTGCCACGATTGGCACACGGGGATGATTCCTGTGTGGATGCACCAAGATCCTGATATCACTACCGTGTTTACCATTCATAACTTGGCTTATCAAGGGCCGTGGCGTTGGTATTTAGAGAAAATTACTTGGTGTCCCTGGTATATGCAAGGACACAACACAATGGCAGCGGCGGTGCAATTTGCCAATAAAGTAAATACAGTTTCGCCCACCTATGCCGAGCAAATCAAGACACCTACTTATGGTGAAACATTAGAAGGTTTGCTGTCCTTTATTAGCGGTAAATTATCTGGGATTATCAACGGTATTGATACTGAAGTTTATAATCCAGAAAATGATAAGTATATTGCCCAAACCTTCACTGCTGATACCTTAGATAAACGCAAGGCTAACAAAATTGCTTTGCAAGAAGAAGTAGGATTAGAAGTCAATTCCAAAGCCTTTTTAATTGGGATTGTGACCCGATTAGTGGAACAAAAAGGCATTGATTTGATATTACAAATCCTCGATCGCTTCCTATCTTATACAGATGCACAGTTTGTCCTCTTAGGGACAGGCGATCGCTACTATGAAACTCAGATGTGGCAATTAGCATCCCGCTTTCCCGGACGGATGGCAACTTATTTACTGTATAACGATGCCCTGTCTCGCCGCATCTACGCTGGTACTGATGCCTTTTTAATGCCTAGTCGTTTTGAACCATGCGGTATCAGCCAAATGATGGCTTTGCGCTACGGTTCTGTACCCATTGTCCGCCGCACAGGTGGATTGGTTGACACCGTAAGCCATCACGACCCCGAAAATGCCGCAGGCACAGGTTATTGCTTTGACCGCTATGAACCACTAGACCTTTTCACGTGTATGATCCGGGCTTGGGAAGGCTTCCGTTTCAAACCACAATGGCAAGAACTACAAAAACGGGGCATGGGTGAAGATTTTAGTTGGTATCAATCTGCCAAGCAGTACGTAAATTTGTACAGGTCAATTTACGGTTTACCAGAAGAAGAGGAAACACCACAACCAGAGCTAGTGTTAAACGAGGCAGTCACCAATAGCAAGTCCTAAACGCATGTAGGGGTGTACAGATGCCCCTACTTCTGTTCGCAAATACTACAAACCTTTAATTATTTACGCCGCTCTACTTAGCTTTCGCCCTAATTAACCAGTCACGATCGCCAGCGCAAATTTCCCGACCAGATGAGTCTCCTAAGCGGTCTAGCGCTAATAAACAAGCATATTTCAAATCCCAAATCGGCGTATTGAGGCAAATTTTGAGTTCAGGAATTGCTCGTGAATCACCCAATTCACCAAGAGCGATCGCGCAAGCCGCACGAGATTTTTGAAACTGAGGTTCGCGGTTATGCAGGTTTTCTACCAACAAATCGTAGGCGGGAGCATATTTCAGCCACCCGAAAAGTTTCATCACATGATAATGAGCGCCATAATCGTTATATGCCTTGTCCCCATAAGTTTCTAAGAGCGCTTGGGGTGCTTCTTGGGGATAGATATCTAGTAAAGTTTTTGTCGCTAAATAGCAGCGTCCAAAATCGGTTTCGTAGAGTTCGTTAATCACAAAATTTAGAACAGGAGTCGCGTCATACTCATGGACTAAATCAAGGTCGTTGGGGCGATCGGAAAGTACTTGTTCTAAGTAAGGTTGAATTTCTGTAAAAGTAATTTCACCACTAGGAACGCCTGCATCTAAAAGCATCCGCAATCCTCGCAAGCGGAATACCAGAGATACAGGACAACGAGCAATTTCTGGGATGGCTTTGTAGTAGCGTGCATCAATCAAATCTTGAATGCAACCCCGCCGTGCATTGACGCTAGAACTTTGCAGCAGCGCGATCACCTCAGTGATTTGGGAGTAGTCACCAGTGAAACGACAAACTGTAGCGATCGCCGCACTACGGGTAGGTTCATCTTCAGTTTGAGTAAATTTACTTACACGTTCTAGGGACGGCTGATAGTCAGCATTAGCTAACGTATGAATAATTACTCGATAGATTTGACCTGGTTTATCCAGTAGTTGCGCCACTTCTTCGAGAATTTCTGGATCTTTAGTGCCGATTTCCCCGATCGCCCACACGGTATTTTCAACAGTATAAATATCATCATCTTTAAGGCATTGTCGAATTACAGGTAAAGCTGATTCAGCCTGTAATCGCCCCAGACTTTCTACAGCCTTACGGCGGACAATGCGATGGTCTAATTCATTAGGGTTACTGGTTTCAATCGCCCGTACCAAAGCCGCGATCGATTGCTCAGTGGGATAATTAATCAGATGGGAAACAGCAATATACTTATCAGAAGCGTCTTCGAGTTGTTCTAATGGTGTATCAATAATTGCGATCGCTTGTTCTTCTGTTAGCCCAAACATTTTAAAAAAACGTTTATCCATTGATCTGTAAATGGCTTTTGGATAATTGCTCGCAGGTCATGTTTACTATCGTACTAGGGATTAGGCATTAACAATTCGTATACCACGGAGCTTTTACCACAGCTTGGAGACAAGGATTGGTACTCATCACATCGATTTCCATATTGCACCTTGCTAAACTATGCTAACGCGATGTCTACGACGGTCTACGCCTACCAACTGCCTATAGGAGTGCGATTTGATTTCTGAAAAAATCTAAGTATCTGTAGGGTGTGTTATGGCGTAGCCTAACGCACCTAAATCGTTAACTGGTGCGTTAGCCTTTGGCGTAACGCACCCTACGTATATTTCAGAAATCAAATATGAGTCCTATAGAAGATTTATTAAAAATTAGATTAGAGGATCTAGTTGGGTTAAAATTTTGAAAATTTCCGTCAAAAAGCTTTACCAGTGGTAACGCGATCTGAGAAGATCAGAATATACGCATTTGTCAGCTATTAGTTAGTTACCTCTTGCCAATTGTTTAATTTTATGTATCTGCTAAGTGCTGATCTTTAGCAAGTAACCAAATACAAAAGATAGTCGAATACTGACTCCGCATTATTCATATAAACACGCATTTAGGAAACAAAACTTATGGATGAAACTTCAGAACTCACAACAACCGATAACATAACCCCTCAAGATGTAGCAGAAGTGATTGCAGAACTTGAGCTATATCGGGAACGTCTAGTCCAAGAAACTACAGAAACAGCAAAACGGGCTAAGTTGATGAGGGTAAATGTGATGGCAAAACTGGAGCCTGAGCTTGCCAAGATTGATTCTGCCCTCCAGGAACTCCGTAATCAGCAAGCTGCTCTGAGTGTCAGCAATTAGTAATCATCTTGATAATTTAGCTATAAGTCATATGCTCAACTCCAAAACTCAATCCTGGGAGGATTCGTTAAATCTATCCCAGACCGAAACTGATGCAATACTAGCAGCAGTCAATGAGCAATTAGGCTTAAACTCCTTCAACCATGATGACCAACAGCTACTCAAGCAGATGATTGAGAGTATGGCAGACTCACGGGGGATGGTTAGGTTGAGTTTTGCAGAGGCGTTGGGTAAAATTGGTAAACCAGCGACCCCTTTATTAATGGAAGCTGTAAAAAATCATCCAAACCCAGTTGTCCGCAGAGCTAGTGCCAAAACCCTAACCCTGATTGCTGATCCGATCGCAATTCCCACCCTGGTTAATGCCCTGTTAAATGATGAAGATACGGTAGTCAAAACCTCGGCCGTAGGAGGGCTTGCCAAAATAGGTGAGGCAGCTGTGCCAGCATTACTGAAAATCTTAGCGTCAACCGAGTATCCAGAAAGTGCTAAAGGACATGCGGTATGGGCGCTGGGATTTATTGGGGCAGAGGCAAAGGAGCATTTATATCGAGAAATTAACTCAGATTCGGCTGAGGTTCGCGCGGCGGTGGTGGGTGCGATCGCTAAAATTGCTGAAGAAGGCACTGAAGAAGGAGCATTTCACATCCTGGTAAACGCTCTCACTGATTCATCCCCAATAGTACGGTGTGAAGCGGCATCTGCCTTAGGTAGTCTGGCTTATCAACCGGCGATTCCTAATTTAGTTGAGTTACTGCATCATACCGATTGGGAAACTCGAAAAGCAGCGGCTCTGGCATTGATGAAAATTGGCGATCGCACTTCCTTAGAACCTCTGCAAGCCGCATTAACCGATGAAGAGGAAGCAGGAGTTAAGGCAGTGATTGAGTTAGCGATTTCTCAAATTGAGAAACAATTGGAGGAAGATACTTGGGAATAAGTAATGAGTACTTATCTTTTATATTTAATCACCTGATCTAATCGGGGCAAAGCACTCACTGCTGATTCACGAACATAAGGATCAACAGATTCATCATTTGTCAATGCCGTCAGCACTTCCACTCCTCGCATATCACCCATCGAACCGAATGCATTAACGATCGCCACAGCCACCGCCACATTATCCGTTGTTTTCAGAGCCTCAGCCAAAATCTCAAAGGCAGGAGAACCAATTTCACCCAGCGCCATTACTGATGCAATATAAACAACGGCATTTGGGTCATTGAGCGCTGTTTTCAATCCCTGTAAGCCCTCAGTCGGGAAAGGAACATCTGGATGGTTGGCAGCAACCTGTGCTAATGCCTTAGCACAACTACCGCGAATGGTTGCATTCTCGCTATTTATTAATGACTCTACCAGTGGCGGTACAGCATCTACACCAATAGCACCCAGTGCCTTGACCGCAGCTCGACGGTAAGTCACATTCTCTTCATCCAAAATACCCATCAAGCGAGGAATGGTATTTTCATCCCGAACCTCAGCCAGATCCCACATGGCTCGTTCCCGCAGATTGGGGTTGGGGTGTTTCAACTGTTCAAATAGAGAATCTATTGTCATAAAAGAAAATTTCCCGGTTGAAATCACCCAAATTCAATTACGAATTACGAATTAGTAACAACTGAGGGACTCTTGGTCAATCACTCAACCAGATACAGGCAAAGCAACAGACTGAGAGTCCCTGAGTTTTAGAGGATGACGATCGCTCGTCTACATCTAGTCAATTCCAATTACTTTGACACTCTCAGGTCTAAAGACGCTGAGTTTCCCGCATACCGTGTATTCCTATGAAAGGGAGTTGATTACGTAGTCGAGAAGAGCGCGGAACTCACCTAATGCTTGAGGAGACAAGTCACGAGGAGAACAAGCGCGATCGCGAGTGAAAGTCAATGCGGTAACGTAAGGAGCAGTAGGCAGACCCAAAGAGCGATAAACTTCACGAGCGCCTGCAATACCCCATTCGTCTAGAGGGCCAGTCCCGCCCACAACTAAGCTGTAGTTGATCAAGCGTAGGTAGTGCTTGATGTCGCGGAGGCACTTGTCTTTTTTGACTTGGGTAGCGCCAGCTTCGCCTTCTTGGGTGAGGTAAGGATATTTCTTGAAGGCAGCATCATAAGCTTCCTTAGCTACGTTATCGATACCAGCAGCTAGCTTTTCAGCAGCTTCTAGACGAGCGCTAGCACGTTGAATACTACCTTGAACAGATTCTAGATCGGAGGAGGTTGGAAAACGACCTGCTGCATCAGCAGCTCCGATAACTGTAGTGATAACTGATTTCATTGCTTTTTATACTCCAGATTAGATTTGATCGAGTTTTAATTTCAGTTGGCTTGACTAATAGGCTTTAGCCGTTAGGAATTAGCAATTAGCTCAGAGCAGAAATAACGCGATCGAAGTAGCTAGCAGCTTCAGCAGCTAAAGCAGAGCAGTCGCCTTGAGGAGTGTCCAATTTACGGAACCTTTTGCCAGCGTTAGCTTCGGTGTTGGTGTTGGTGATGTGAGCGACACTGATAGCCTTGAGGATTTGGAAAGCCCGTACAGAAGATCCAGTGGGTACGCCCAAAGCTGTGTAGGTTTCTTTCAGACCGTTCAAAGCGCGATCGTCTAATACAGAAGAATCACCAGCCAATAATGCATAAGTTACGTAGCGCAGAATGATTTCAGCATCACGTAGACAAGCAGCAGTCCGGCGAGTGGGGTACAAGTTACCACCAGCTTGAAGCAAACCAGTGTTTTCACAAGCAATCCCAGCGATGGCATCAGAAACTGCACAGCTAGCGTTGCTGGCGATCGCATTAACTGCATCAAGGCGCTTGTTGCCTTCAGCAATGAAAGACTTGAGAGCTACCAAGTCAGCACCACCGATAGGAGCGGTTTTGGCATCAGCCGTAATTACAGCTCTAGAAAAAGCATCAAGAACCATGAGTTCTCCTTAATATTCACAAATGGCGGATATTATTTCTGGCCTGTTCTCGATCAGATTAACTGTGAGTAGCCAAACAAAAACATAGGGGATCAATAGTACCCTAGTCTTTACTATGAGAGACAAAGTAATAATCTGTAATATTTAATTTGGGCAAAAAATTAAGACTTACGCATTTCAATGGAACTCTGCCACTGCGTAAGTCTTAAGGGAAGGATATTCTTTTTTTATTTGATCAGGCTTGTTTTAGCAGATGTTTAACCAAATTATCTTTTACCATCATCTGCCGCAAAACTTCTAATAAAAATTCCTGAGCTTCTTGTTGACTCAAATTCTTTACCTGATCTTTCAAGTTCTGTAAGCGAAACTGTTGCTCTAAGGTTAGTTCGACTGGAAAATCCATCATTCACTCCTCTAACTGACTGAATCTAAGGTATCTGTTGTTACTGGTAATGTGAAGACGATCGCTTTGGATTATTGTAGCACCGAGATATTAAACTGTCTATATTGTCAAGCTATAAAGAATCATGCTTATAAAAATTTACAATTACATAACAACATCTCTATTTCCCCCCTTGTAGGGAGTTTATTGAAGCCGATCGCTAATCGCTGTAATGTTTAGAATTGTTTGTATACCAATAACTGTAAAAAGAGAAAACGCGTAAAACATCATCCGCAGGAGTCATAAGTAGGAGTCAGAAGATTGATAGACGCAATGGAATTTTTTCAGCTAAGTGCTGGTAAGTGGCGATCGCAACGGGCAACTCATCATCTGGCCTTCAAGCGCTCAGAGACGGGAGAATCGGATATACAGGTAGAAACTCTGGATGCCAATCATCCAGAAATCATTGAACTGTGCCAGTATCATGAAATTGACCCCAGCCTTTGTGTCGGTGGATCGCGTGTGCGTTGGCTAGGTACAATGGCTTGGGATAGAGAAGGTGAAGATAACCATCAGGGAAAAACCATATTTGCGATCGTGCCTGATGGCGATAACCCCAGGGCTGGTAAATTACTCCGCGAAAGAGGTTACGCCGAAATTGTGCCTGTAGTCGGTCTTTTTCACATGGATGATGAAGATGGATTAGTGTTGACAACCGAATACGAAACCATGAGTTCCATTGAGAGATTCTGGTTTGCCAGCCCAAATATGCGACTGCGAACCAGTACAGTCAAACGCTTTGGTGGCTTCAGCACGGCATCGTTTTGTAGTGAAACCCGCATCGAAACTTCTGTTGGGGTTTCCAACATAGAACAGGTAACAGAAAGACTTGGGCAGGATGTTCTGGAAAAAAGACAGTTTTATTCAGTTTTAGGCTGGTGAATCATCTCAAACAGAGCGATGCTTTTACTCGTGGGCGAGATTATCTGCATCGGGTGCAGGGACTCGCCCTAGAGCCGGGTATGGTGGATGTGTTGGAGAACCTGCGCGATCGCATCCCTATTTGTACTTGGATTGGCGAGAATATTAACACCGTGAACACTCAGATCAACGCCTACCTAGAAGTTTGTCATGAGTGCTTCCATCTGCAAGAGCGTCGCCATATCCAAATTTTTGCAGTCCCCATAGCTCAATCCTTCGGCATAGATGGACTGTGCAATATTCTCACAAATCCAATTACTATTCTGGTAGATGTTGGTCGAGTTGCACCTAAAGACTGGTTTGGTGTAGTCGTCCACGAATACGCCCATGCCCATCTAGGAGACTTTGGTCACAATCAGCAGTTTGCTAGCATCCTATCTCATCTATGTTTAGGACTGGGATTGGAACCACCCTACTGGGAGGAAGGGATGGAAGCAACTTTGCGTAGCTGGCCTTACTGTAAGTCAACCATAGATCCTCTGGAATTTTGGATAGGTCGTTGAAGGGGGCAGGGAGCAGGGAAAGCAGCTATGCCCAATTCCCGTTAATTTCTTTTGCTAAATGTTAAAAATTATTGCTTCAGTTAAAAAAAGTGAAACTCAATCTTCTAATCTGAGATATGTGAATAAAGTTTTTTAGTACTTTTATTGATTAGCTAAGGGTTAAATACAACCAGCACTCTAATCATTTTTCCTGCCAATACTTAAAATCACCCTTAGTTAAGTTTCGTGAAATTTTATCAGAATCTGAGGTTCTGATACAACTACTCCCTTAATATGTGATTTAAAGTTGTTAACTTTAATTAAGAACATGGAGGCTTTAGAATGGCAATTCCTCTGTTAGAATATGAACCTTCAAGTCAAAACCAGCGTGTAGCTGGATATGAAGTACCTGGTGATGAACAGCCCAGGATTTTTACTACAGACAATATCCTGTCTCCATCAGATTTAGGCGATCTGATCGAAGCAGCATATCGTCAACTTTTCTTTTATGCTTTTGCAGCCGATCGCGAAACATATTTAGAGTCTCAACTCCGTAATGGACAAATTACAGTGCGGGACTTCGTTCGGGGGTTGGTGCTTTCCGATACCTTTAAGAGAAGCTTCTACGACCTCAACAATAATTATCGCTTTGTTGAGCAAGTAATTCAGCGCGTTCTCGGACGTGACCCATATAATGAGCGGGAAAAAATCGCTTGGTCAATTGTGGTTGCTACCAAGGGTATTGTCGGCTTTGTTGATCAAGTTCTCAACACTGAAGAGTACCTGAGTAATTTTGGATATTCCACAGTGCCTTATCAGCGCCGTCGGATACTGCCATCTCAATCTGCGGGTGAGTTGCCATTTAACATCAAATCTCCGCGATACGAAGATTACCACCGTGCCAAACTGGGTTTCCCCCAAATCATTTGGCAGGTCGAAGTACGCAGATTCCTTCCCCAAGAGCAAAAGCCCAAGGCTGGCGATCCAGCTCTATTTTTGTCTATGGCACAAAGTGTCAATGCAACTGGCAATGCGCCACAAAGAATCTCGTCATTCAACATCGATATCGAAAAGTCTGTACCTTATCGCCAGCTAGCTGGAATTAAGTAACAGTTTTTGGTCGGCAGTTGGCTACTAACATCGCTTTGATCATTTTATAGCGTGCATGAGTCTTGGGTTATGTAGGAGTTTCATTTAGGTTTAACTAGTGGAACAGACTCTATCCCATGTCTAATGCACGCTAGTTGTTAAGGGGTATGGGGCATGGGG
>CAZZZY010000043.1:0-16550 GCA_964658545.1 uncultured Acetobacteraceae bacterium
AATTCCCAATGCCCACCTAGAAAATACTAAGGACAAAACAGCGTGTCACGCGTATCTCGTCCTGTAATGGAATTAGTTCCTTTGGCAAGTTTGCACAATTTTTTTTGCTCATCGGAACGCAGCAGCGTATCGGTAAAATCTGCCCCGTCAATAATTGCACCATCAAATCTGGCGTTAGCGGCAAACGCACCCTCTAACAGGGCATTTGTCAAATTTGCTCTAACTAAACGAGCCGAGTCTAAAGTGGCATTTCTTAAGTCAGCACCCTCCAAATTCGCAGACTCCAAATTTGCTGCAAAAAAACTTACCCCGTTCAAATTAGCATGACTGAAGTTACTCTGGCGAAGATTAGCTTTGGTAAAGCTGGAGTCTGTTAAATCACGTCCTGAGAAATCAGCCTCGACCAAAATTTCTTTATTATATTCGAGTGCCAAAGCTGTTGGAGCAAAACTGACTGTTGCAGTGATGCTAATTATTCCCCACAGGAATAAGCTGAGTATGCTTACCCAAAAGTGATAGTCTGTTTTACGCTTCAACCCAAATTGTGTTCGGGATGAGTCGAGTGTAGAACCTGCCGTGCGTAGGCGCAGCCCGCCGCAGGCATCGCTTAACCTAGAATTCATAGAATTCATGATATTTTTAGTCAATGGCTAACCTTCCTCCATCCCATTATCCAAATATTGGTGAATTAGGAGAAGACCTAGTTGCCCAATGGTTGCAATCTAAAGGTTGGATAATTTTGCATCGTCGCTTTTCTAGCCGTTGGGGAGAAATTGATATTATCGCCCAATATGATGGAAAATCTGGGGAAGCAAAGGAGCAGGGGGAGAACTTCTCAAGGGCTGAACGCCCCACTACCGCTAACAAGACTCAGAACCCATTACTAGCATTTGTTGAAGTCAAAACCCGCAGTTCAGGGAATTGGGATGCAGGGGGAAGAAGCGCTATCACCCCACAAAAGCAAGCAAAAATCTCGCGGACGGCTGGAATATTCTTAGCCCAGTCCCCTGAGAAGGCAGATTATTCTTGCCGATTTGATGTTGCTATTGTCTACTGTCAAAAGATATCAAAAAATCTGACTGGGGTTACAGCAACTCAGGAAGCTCTAGCTACTTCATCAGTAGCCGGATACAAGTTTAAGCTGCAAGAATACATTCTGGCAGCTTTCGACTCTTTAATTGATAATGGTTAATTGGTACAATGATTACCAATAATTTTGTAGTGGCGTTACAACCAAGATGGGATCACGCCAAAGTTTCTGGACAGTAGCCTAAGCCCCGGACAAACTGTTGCCGAAAAGCTTCGATTTCGTCTCTCTCTGGACTACCATGAGAGACGATCGCTACCTGATAGCGACGCATCACATCCACGGGGCATTGTCCCGCTTCTAAACTCCAAAGTGCCATTTGCACCCTCATTGGTGGCTCGTAGCTAATTCCTAATTCATTTAGAAAAGCGCGAAAGTCGCCATCTTCTTGGGGCGAGACTTGACCTCTGAGTTTGATCCTAACCACCCAGCCATCAATTTGATGAATTACGGTGACGAACGAAACTGGTGTCTGGGGTCTAGAGTGCAGGTGTTGAACGACCCTCAAGGTTAGACTGGCATTTGCCAGATAGTACAAGTATTCCATGTTTGTTGGTGCTTGGGATCAAAGCCAATCCTACATATCTATATTCGTCAATCAGTACCTGTTACTGGTAGGGTAAAAGCCCCCGTTTTTAGATGGGGAGGTTTACCCAATTTTTATGTTAATTTTTCCGTGTTACTTAATAGTAACAATCTTATAGCCTAGCGACAAAATTGGGCAAAGATGCCTTAAAGTTCCAATATAAGGAAAAGCTCAAACCAGCTTTTTTAAGAGAGTATAAATACTAAATAAAGCAAAAACTAGTACAAGCCAATTTGAAAGATACCTCTAGACCACAAGAAAAAGATTTGGAATTAGATTACTCGGTAGCAGGCTATGACTACAAACTACCTCCAGAACTCATTGCCCAAAATCCAGCAGTTCCTAGAGATAGTTCCCGGTTACTAGTGGTCAATTCTCCCACTACAGGCACTGAAACAGAATTATCTCACCACATTTTCCATGATTTGCCTGCACTGCTACGCTCTGGTGATTTGTTGGTTATGAACAATACAAGAGTTATTCCAGCGCGGCTTTATGGTCATAAATCCACTGGTGCTAAAATCCAGGTGTTGCTGTTGGAAGAACGGCAGTATAACTGTTGGTTAGCTTTAGTTAAGCCAGGAAAAAGCTTTAAACAGGGAACGAAGATTATTTTTGAAATCAGAGAAGATGGGGAAGATAAATTAATTGCTTTGTCTCCTTCATCCCCCCACTGGCTCACCGCTACAGTTATAGAAACAGACGCAGCAACCGGGGGGCGTTTGTTGCAATTTGATGTGCCAGAGGGAAAGCCTTTGGTGCAGCTGTTAGAGGTTTTTGGTGAAGTACCGCTACCACCGTACATCACTGCCTCGTCAGCTGCTGATGAGCAGTATCAGACAGTTTATGCCAAACAGCCAGGAGCGATCGCAGCTCCTACAGCAGGATTACACTTTACCCCAGAATTATTACAAAAGCTGCGCGCTCGCAAAATCAATCAAGCTTTTGTAACGCTACACGTTGGTGTCGGCACTTTTCGCCCTGTGGAAGTGGAGGATGTAACTACCCACCAGATGCATGAAGAATGGATTGAAGTCCCAGCCGCTACAGTAGAGCAAATCCGCGCTACTAAAGCAGCTGGCGGTCGAATTATCGCTGTGGGAACAACGGCAGTACGGGCTTTAGAAGGGGCGGCTCAATCTGGGGATTTACAACCATTTTGCGGTAAAACAGACTTGTTTATTTATCCCGGCTACCAATGGCGGGTGGTGGATGGTTTAATTACCAATTTTCACCTCCCGCGTTCCAGTTTGCTGATGTTGGTAAGTGCGCTAATTGACAGACAACGGTTATTGAATATATACAACGAAGCGATCGCTGTTGGATATCGTTTCTATTCATTTGGCGATGCCATGCTAATTTTGCCGGAAGCTGTGGGACTAGAGTCTAGACTAAAAGCGATATGAGAGAACGCAAATCAAGTTTTATAAACAGGGGAGTATGGCAAATACTCTCACTCAGATTTTTGTAACAAGTCTATTGACTTCAGACAGATATATTGAGAAACTAATAGTTAGATAAGCTAACTAATGGGAGTGCATCAAACTTGTGACAATACTGACGGGGAAAATAAATCGGTCAGCATCTCCTAGCGAGGGAAGACCGCTAATTTTGGAAACTCAGGGACTCACACGCCGTTTTGGGAAGTTAACGGCTGTTAATAACATGAGCATCTCTGTGGAACAGGGTGAAGTATTTGGGCTGCTTGGCCCCAATGGGGCGGGCAAAAGTACAGTGATTAAGATGTTGACAACTTTGCTACCTCTGAGTGGAGGGAAAGCAACCTTAGCTGGCTATGACGTGACTCGTCAACCCGATCCTGTAAGACGGGCTATCGGCTATGTACCGCAAGCGCTTTCTGCTGATGGTAGCCTCACGGGTTATGAAAATCTTTTAATCTTCGCCAAGCTGTATGGAATTCCAGCGAAAGGACGCGATCGCCATATCTATGAGATTTTAGAATATATGGGTTTGCAAGATGCGGCGAAGCGCTTGGTACGAAACTACTCTGGTGGAATGATCCGCAAGCTGGAAATTGCCGTATCAGTTCTGCATCAACCCCAAATTCTCTTTCTTGATGAGCCGACTGTCGGACTAGATCCCATCGCTCGAACTCAAGTATGGCAACTTGTGCTACAACTCTGTGCTGATTACGGCACAACTATATTTTTAACAACCCACTTTTTAGAAGAAGCAGATAGCTTATGTAACCGAGTGGCGATTATGCAGCAAGGTGAAGTGGTCATTACAGGCACACCAAGCGACTTAAAAACTTCCTTAGATCAACCAAATGCAACCTTGGATGATGTCTTTATTCACTATACAGGCGACCAGTTAACATCAGGAGTCAACTACCGTGACACAGCAAGAACCAGACGTACTGCTCAACGGTTGGGTTAAATCACCACCCACTGTCCGAGTAAATTTGATCTCTGCAATTAAAGAGCTAGTTATAAAAACCCTGGCGATCGCTGAATTGGAAGTGCGTAAACTCCGCCACGATCCTACTGATTTAGTAGTTCGAGCGGTGCAACCAGCCTTATGGCTGCTGATTTTTGGGCAAGTTTTCTCCCGCACTCGCGCCATTCCTACAGGGAACTTACCTTATTTGGATTTCATTTCTGCTGGTATTTTGGCTCAGAGTATTTTATTTGTGGCTATTTTTAGCGGTGGGATGACCCTAATCTGGGAGCGAGATTTAGGGATTGTCCATAAATTTTTAGCTAGTCCCACGCCTCGGATGGCGATGGTGTTGGGTAAAGCCTTGGCCTGTGGGGTGCGGTGCTTATCTCAGGTACTATTGATTTACGCATTGACCTTTTTATTAGGTGTCAAACTAAATCTTCATCCCCTAGCTATTCTCCAAGTACTAGTGGTAGTTATGCTGGGAGCGGGTTCCTTTTGTATTTTTTCATTAATTATTGGCTGTTTAGTGAAAAGCCGAGAAAGGATGACGGGTATTGGACAATTGTTAACCATGCCGTTATTTTTTGCGAGCAATGCCATCTATCCGATTTCGTTGATGCCCAATTGGTTAAAGTTCCTTTCCCATTTAAATCCCTTGACTTATGAGGTTGACGGCTTACGCGGCACCATGCTGCTGAATGGCACTAGCGTCTATGGCTTGGGTCTGGATTGTACAATTCTCTTATTAACGTTAATAATTTTGGCCATCATTGGTGGAAAACTTTATCCACGGGTGGCCATGTAATCAGGAGAACAACAAGCCCATGACCTTGGATAAACCTAATCAAGGTGCAACTTCCGAAGAATGTGCCGCTAGAGTAATGGACACAGTTCCATTAATGATGCGGTTTATCCGAGCGGATATGCGTGCCCATAGTGCCGCCTTTTTGTCTATACCTCAGTTGCGATCGCTAGCATTTATCAACCGCAATCCTGGTGCTTCATTATCTGATCTGGCAGAGCATTTAGGTGTCACCTCTGCCACAGCATCAGCAACCGTAGAACGCTTAGTACAACGCGACTTCGTGAAACGTTGCTCTCATCCTCAAGAACGGCGGCGGGTGCTGCTCAATTTAACTGAAGATGGAAAGCACCATCTTAAACAATCCCAAGACCAAACTCGCGCTCATATTACTGACCTGCTGAAAGGTCTGACAGAAGAGCAAATTTCTAACATTGAAGAAGGCTTAACTCTACTAAAAAATGTCTTCGAGCAAACAGAACTCAAATCCCCATAACTCTGAGGTTGCACAGCACGATCCCTTTGCAGCCTTTAAGTTTCGAGACTATCGGCTATTTATCATTGGACGGCTGGTGCTATCCGTGGGGTCGCAAATGCAAACTGTAGCTATCGGCTGGGAACTCTATGAGCGGACTAACTCAGCGATAGTTCTAGGTGGTGTGGGACTGGCGCAAGTCTTGCCGATGATTGCTCTCACCTTGATTACCGGACATGTGGCTGATCGCCGCGAGCGCAAACTCATCATGTTACTGTCAGTAATGCTGCTAGCTCTCTCCTCGCTGGCTTTGGCAGTGCTTTCCTATACTCAGGGTGGAATTTTTCTAATTTACGCCTGCTTGGTATTAACAGGTGTCGCTAGGGCATTCCTCAGACCTGCCAGTGATGCTATGATGTGGCAGTTGATACCTGTCAATGCGTTTACCAATGCGGCCACCTGGAATAGTAGTAGCTTTCAGTTGGCTGCTGTGATTGGCCCAGCCTTCGGAGGATTTGGGATTGCGCTACTAGGAAATGCTACAGGAGTTTATGTGTTAGCAGCGATCGCCGCGTTGCTGTGTTTTATTTTAACATTACCGATCAAAGAGCAAAAAGTTATTCGCTCAACCGAACCAATCTCAGTCAAAGGACTTGCAGCTGGTGCTAAGTTTGTTTGGCAGAATCAGTTGATTTTAGCAGCAATCACATTAGATATGTTTGCTGTATTGTTGGGTGGTGCGATCGCATTGCTACCCATCTTTGCCAAAGATATTTTACACGTGGGGCCAGTGGAGTTGGGATATCTACAAGCAGCCAATTCCATCGGTGCTTTGAGTATGGCAATTACCCTGGCATATTTACCACCATTACGCAAAGCTGGTCCAGCCTTATTGTGGTCAGTGGTTGGCTTTGGCGTTGTCACAATTATCTTTGGACTTTCTCGTTCCTTCTGGCTGTCTATGTTGATGTTGATCCTTGGTGGCGCACTAGATAGTATTAGCGTTGTGATTCGTCATACATTAGTGCAAATCAGAACACCGGATGATTTGCGTGGTCGAGTTGCTGCTATTAATAGTGTGTTTATTAGCGCCTCCAATGAATTAGGGGGCTTTGAGTCAGGCTTGACTGCGGCCTTTTTTGGCCCAGTAATTTCCGTTGTGGGTGGTGGAATTGGCACAATTTTAGTGGTGATTGCTACAGCAATGATTTGGCCGGGAATTCGTAAGTTAGGGGCTTTGCAGGAATATAAATAGAAGTAGAACCCCGCTTCTAAACCTCTCTCCCTGTGGAGGAGAGGCTTTGATACTCAACCATCCCTTGTAAAGGTGGGCGCACAGATAAATAAATCAATGGGCCGAATAGCGGTATCAACGCTATTGACCAGAAAAACCGCGGATTTTTCCAACCACGACGTGCCATATCATCCCCTAGTAATGCCGGAAATAATAGGCAGAGTAGGGAAAAATCTAAACTCATCACATTGATGAAGCGGCTGGTTTGCCACTGTTGCACAAAACTGCTCCAATCTCCTCCTCTTAAACCGTAGACAACTAGAATAACCGTGGCTAGAGTCAAGACAACCCCATTCACACGAGAATCTAGCAGCTTGAGTAAGATATTCTTTTTACCGAGAAACTGATTATTTGGTTCTCTAAGGGCTAAGTACGGCAACAAGGCAAAAGCACCAACTGCGAAAGAACCTATGGCAAATAGCCAAGCAGGTATTTTTTGTTCTCTGCCATCAATAAACACTACTGCGCTGTAAATAAGAGGCCAGATGCCCATGAGGTTGAATAATGCGATAACTAACGGGTTAACCCCTTGCCAATGCCCAGTAGAAAGGTTTTTAATTAACTCGAACGTACCGGGTTGCTCAGGAGGTGCAAGGAAAAAAGCATAGATAATAAATCCTAACCACAGGAAACCAAAAGCAATTTTTCTAACCATAAAAGATTTAAGTAGAATTAATTACTGATTTTGCCGCTACAAATTAGGCTATCTGCGATGGTATCATTCACTCGTCTAGACTCCTAGCGGCTTATCCTTAAACATTATCTTAAGGATTCAAATAACTGAAAGCTTCTGAGAGGTAATCAGCAGCAGATGCCACAACTGCGATCGCACTTTCATAATCGAGGCGGGTTGGGCCCAAAACTCCCACACTTCCTACTGGTATTGAACCTCGGCGATAGGTGGAAGAAATCAAGGTGCAGGTGCGTATCGGTTCTAGGGGATTTTCTGCGCCAATGCGAACTGTTACCCTTGACTTGCCAGCATCCTCCGGTTCTGGTTCCTCAAATATTAATCGCCATAGTTGGTCTTGTTCTTCTTCCAGCAGGTGGATAATCGTTTGTACTTGCTGTAACTGGGAAAATTCCGGCTGGCGCAAAACTTCTGATACACCCCGAACCATAATTTGTGTTGTAGTCGGTGCAAGAGTGCGACGAGTCAATTCTGCAACTGAGTTTTTCAAGAATTCCCCGTAGCGTTGGAATTCTTGATCTAGTTCGCTCCAGTTGAGGTTGGCTAATTCCAACAGACTTCGCCCCCGCAAGTGACTATTCAAAAAGTTAGAAACAATCTGCAACTCGCGATCAATTACCTCTGAATCCCGTTGTGTTTCTTCTGGTATTGGCGACAAATCCATCAACTTGGAATGCGTCTCGTAACCATCAGTAACAACAATTAACATGATCCGCCCAGCTTCAATTTGCACTAATTGCAGATGTCTCAATAGCGCTGTTGTAGTTTGCGGCATAGTGATCAAGCTAATGCAACCACTCAAGGTTGCTAAAATTTGCGCGGCTCCTTGTAGTAGGGTTTCTAAACTCCGATCTTCCCACTGGAGATGCTTGTGCAGTGATACTTCTACTTCTCGCCCTAAAGTTTCTGTACTACTTTGTGGAAGCAAGCTACGCGTAGCGTCAGTCTGCGACCCGGTGCGCGAACGCAGAGAAGGTGTAATTAGCTGGTCAACATAAATGCGATAACCTGAGTCTGAAGGTACTCGTCCGGCAGAAGCGTGTGGTTGGTAGAGTAATCCAGACTTTTCTAACACGCCCATCACATTGCGAATTGTGGCTGAACTTACACCCAGATCGTACTCATCGACTAAAGCCTTTGAACCAACAGGCTCTGCTGTAGCAATGTAGTGACGTACCGTTGCCCAAAGTATATGCTGTTGTCGATTTGTTAACTGGACTTCCATAGGGTATGTTTTGCTAGAGGCAAATTTTAATCAAAGTCTGAAAAATTTTCTGGATTTGATCGAAAACAAAGAATATTAATAATTAATTAAGATAACAAATTATATAATTATACTGTGATAATTAATTTTAAGGTTTACGAATAATACTCTTTAAAACTGCACTCTAAATAGAATCTAGGGTTTTGCAGCCAAATCTGAAAGTTTGGATTTATAATATCCTTTCTTAGCTTATTTTTGCATTATTCTACACTAAGAAAAGTATTATGGGATACGTATTTTTGCGGCGATCGCAACTAAGATTTGGGTGGAAAGGTTCAGGAAGTATGTAACAAGTTGAGAAAGTTGTAAGCTTTTCTGACAAATCTCTAAACTGAATCTAGATAGTTTTTCACAATCACAAAAGCCAGATGGAAGAGTTAAGTTCCATCTGAGTAATACACCTAAATTCAAGCTAATACTGGGGAATTGAATGGTCTACTAAGATGGAGTAAGCATCAATACCGCCCGAAATATTTTGCACATTTGTAAAACCTTGAGCAATTAACCACTGGCACATCTGGGCAGAGCGGATACCGTGGTGGCATAGCACCAGGGTTTCAGCTTGGGGATTGAAGAGGGTAGGTACTTCATCTCCCCATTGGGCAAATTGACTCAAGGGTAGGTTGACAAAGCCCTCAATGCTAGCGATCGCCAATTCTTCTGGTTCACGTACATCCACTAACTGTATACTTGTATCACCAGAGGAAAGACGTTGTGCCAGCTCTTGTACACTAATCTGGTTCATGGGTTGACTAAAAAGAATTCCCTATAAACAGTCCTAATGCTATTTATGGTGACAGAAAATCTCTGCCTTGGCATGAGTATCCATTCTGTAAGAAGGTTGCCCAAAAACTCCATCCCCTTCGGAGTGGAGTTTTTGGGCATGGAGGATGGGGTATGAGAAAGAGTCTCAAAAATTATTTACACCAACCTACTTAAATAGCTCCACAGACAGAGGAAGCTCCTAAAACAATTATTTAGGATTCCAACATATACTGGGAACGTATATTTGACTAGGATTAAGGTGTTATAGTGATTCTCGTTTGGATACCATCTGCGCTAGGGGTTTACAGAAGTGCGCCTCTACCAAAGACATACCAGTTTAGCTATAAGTTAATATCTACCGTTTTACGGGTATAAGAAAAATGAGGTTTAAAGACTGGACGACTAGGGTGCTACTAATCTCGCTGATGTTTGCTGCTCTAATTGTGGTGCTGCTAATTGGACGAGCAACAAAATTACATAATTTACATAATAATCAAATAACATACCATACATCCAATCCACGAGTTACAGCCTGGAGTCAATATCCCCAAGTACAATTCCAATCAGCGAAAGAGCCAGAAAAGAAAACTCAACGTGTTCTCAAGTCCCCAGTCAAGACTAACAAGCCTGTAGCAAGGTACATAACCACTCAAGCTTTTGCACAGTACAGACCTAGTTATCAAGTTGCTTCGGTTAACCCCAGTAACTATGGAGAACGGTACACCCAAGATGTTCACGGCGTTCCTGTCAACAATCAACCGATTATCGTTCTCCATGAAACTGGTTATTCTGCTTCCAGTGCCGTTAATTTCTTTCAAGAAGCCCATAACGATGAAAGTGTGCAAGCAAGTTACCACGCTTTAGTCAAACTAGACGGGGTAGTGGTTTATCTAGTACCACCAGAAAAGCGAGCTTTTGGTGCAGCTAACTCAGTATTTGAGAGTCCAGAGGGAGTGGAAACTGTACAGACTAATCCTAATTTACCAGCGTCTGTGAATAATTTTGCTTACCACGTTTCTTTGGAAACACCGCCAGATAGTTATGACGCTAGCAGCCAACAAACTCATAGCGGCTACACGGAGGCTCAATATAAATCTCTTGCTTGGTTAATTGCTCAAAGTCAAGTCCCTGACTATCGCATTACTACCCATCATCTCGTAGACCGTTCTGGTAAAAAGGTTGACCCGATAAAATTTGATGGTCGGAAATTCCTGAGTTTACTTAATACTTTTCGTCAAGTTAGACCAATTTATAGCGTAAGTAAATAAATAATTTAACGTGAGGTTGACAAACCTCTCCCTACCTTCAACTAAAGTTCAAGTCTATCCCTCTCCGAGTCGAAGAGGGACGGGTTTTGCTTTAAATTAGGTAGTCTCAAGCAGCCTAAAAACTTCAAAAGTCCTAAATTTCAGCACCTTGTTTTGGTTGGGCACCCATTGGCGAAACATAATCACGGAAAAGAGTAATCTGTTGCTCAAAGGCTAATCCTTGAATTTTCCCAAATAACGCTTTCGATTCTGAGGGAAGTTGATAGTCAGAAGGTACAGGAATGATAGTGCCATTATCCATACCTTGAGATAATCGATACCAAAACAGTAGCTTGGTAGTATCGCCCAAAGAACCATATTCACGAGAAATTTGGTTATCTACTTTATTAATCAAGTCACGCTGAACTTGTAATTGTTGTTCGTGATTTAATTCCTTAACTTGATTAAACAAACCTTCAGCGATTTCTGGAGAAACAGTGCTGGCTCCAGGGGCTGCTGGCGTAATTGAGTTACCCATTTCTTTGTAAATAAACCAAAACAAAGCCAGTTGTTGATCCACATCCAACTTTTGCCAAGCTTGAACATGCTCACGAATAGTTGGATCGCTAGTTTGTGTATATGTCATTATTAACTCCAATTGGAATGTATCACTGCTTTTAGGAATGTTATCAAATGTATATTCAAGGTTTTACCTTACTGAAGACAGAGCTATTGAAAGGTTAAATATCTATAAAAGGGTTAAGGAAGTACCGTTTGGATTTGGCGATCGCGGAACTTCTATCCAAGGGGAGAAGCTAACTTTATGCTTTGTAGCAAGCCAATTCCCACTTTTTGCGTTGGATAAGCACTACTCCTGTGCTTATCCAACCGCGAAAGTGGGATAGCGAATAAATTCCCCGGCTTATACCAATTTACAAAAACCCTGAGAAATATAGATTTATCGTCGGGTATGACACACTCTACTTATCCGCGTCTTTACGCAACTAGAATTTCATGAGAAGAAAAAATCATCCAAGCTATTTGCTAAAGCTATAGATTTGCTGTTTTTCTAAGCGATCGCTAATTGATGAAGGCAGTGTACCATCCGAGAATGTCTGTCGATCTAGTTGCACTTGTAAATTACTCAGAGGGTCGCAACCAGAGGAAATCAGAAATTCGAGTTTTTGGATGTATGGCAAGGTTGCGAGGTTATCTAGAATTTGGAAGATAGCCTGTATATAAGGATGACCACTTTGTTGATACCAATCACAACTGGCAACTTTTGCTTGATCCAAACCCAAGTGGACTGTCAAAGATGGTTCGTCAAATATAGCGATCGCTAACGGACGCGCTTCTTCCTGCAATAATAAATCATTGCTTTTTGCTAAATGTCGCAGTTTGTCTAAACGTTCATAACGTTCCGTCACAGCTTCCGGGTCATCTTGCCAATGGATTGCTACTGTCACCAGATAAGTCTGTAACAGCATATGACCCAGTTTTTTCGCCTTTGTTGCTAGATAATAAGAATTGTAGTCATTTGCCTCAATCAACAATGGCACCCGATCGACTACTTCCAACCCATAGCCCTTAACTCCAGCAATTTTACGGGGATTATTGGTAATTAAACGAATCTTTTTGATACCCAAATCCATGAGCATTTGTGCGCCCATCCCGTAGTCTCGCAAGTCAGCAGGAAATCCCAACCGTTCATTTGCTTCTACTGTATCCAGTCCCATATCCTGCAATGAGTAGGCTTTTAGCTTGTTAATTAAGCCGATGCCCCGCCCTTCTTGCCGCAGGTATACAACTACACCTTGACCAGCAGCTTCAATCATTTTCAGGGCGGCTTGTAACTGCATCCGACAGTCGCAGCGCAAAGATCCCAAAGCGTCACCAGTTAAGCATTCTGAGTGCATCCGCACCATTACTGGCTCATCTTTGAAGTTCGCTGGATCGCCCTTGACAATTGCAACGTGTTCTGTATTGTCTACGGTATGGCGGTAGGCGTAAATTTCAAACTGGCCGAATTGGCTAGGCAGCTTGGTTATCACCTCACGATACACGAGGCGATCGTGCTTTAGGCGATAACTAATTAAATCCGCAATACTAATAATTTTTAAATTGTGACGTTTGGCATATTCAACTAACTGCTGCAAGCGCGCCATTGAACCATCGGGGTTTTGAATTTCACAAATTACCCCGGCTGGATATAGCCCTGCTAGTCGAGATAAGTCTACAGCTGCTTCTGTATGCCCTGCGCGTTTGAGTACGCCTCCAGCTTTTGCCCGAATGGGGAAAATATGACCAGGACGACGTAAATCGGTAGGTTTTGTGGCTGGATTGAGAGTAATCTGGATAGTGCGGGCGCGGTCTTCGGCTGAGATGCCAGTGGTGACACCCAATTCTGGGCCAGCATCAATGCTGACAGTGAAGGCAGTTTGGTTAGTATCAGTAATGTTACTTACCATCAGAGGTAAGTCTAGCTCGTCTAAGCGATCGCCTGTCATTGCCAAACAAATCAGCCCTCTAGCTTCCACTGCCATGAAATTAATCGTGTCGGGTGTAGCAAATTGGGCGGCACAAATCAAGTCGCCTTCATTTTCTCTATTTTCATCATCTACCACTACAATTACATGACCAGCTTTTAGGTCTGCTAAAGCGGCATCAATGGAATCAAATTTAAAAGCTTGGGTAGTATTAGGCTGTGACACAGATAGATTTCCAGCTACCAACGTAAATTTTTTTTACAATTTCTTCTTTTAGATTGTAGCTCCTTTATAAGGCAGAGAAGTAGACTAGCAATGATTTGATAACTGGGCAAGAATTTTTGCCTTTCATTGTGGGGATGTATTGCAGGACAGTACAGGATGAGGGGGATGAGGAAGAATAATAATAATCCTTTGTTTGTTCCCCCTGCTCCCTCATTTCCCCTACTCCCGAAAACAAAGTAGAGGGTTTCAGGGGTTTGTACGCTGTGAGTCTAGTCGCTGATATTGTTGATAGCTGAGAACGAATTAATCATTCATGGGATAAGGATTTCAGATCATGGGCAAATTTAGACGCGTACCCGTTGGGATTGTTGGCGCGTCGGGCTACGGCGGAGTACAGTTAGTGAGACTATTGATGGATCATCCAGAAGTCGAACTGGTTTATTTAGGCGGTGAGAGTAGTATCGGGAAATCCTTCGGCGATCTTTACCCACATCTGGCTCATGCCGCTAATCTACCAATAGAGGCGGTAGAACCAGAAATAATTGCTCACCGTTGTGAAGTAGTTTTCCTGTCTTTACCAAATGGTCTGGCTTGCCAAATCGCGCCCAAACTGTTGGAAAAAGGATGTATTGTACTAGATTTGAGTGCAGATTATCGATTCAGTGATTTGACAACTTATACAAATTGGTATGGCATTGAGAGAAGTGATCGCACCATTGCAGCTACAGCAGTTTATGGATTACCAGAACTTTATCGCGATCGCATTGCCGAAGCTCAACTTATTGGCTGTCCTGGTTCCTATCCCACTGCTAGTCTCCTTGCACTTTCGCCACTCTTAAAGCAAGGCTTAATCGTGCCAGAAACAGCTATTATCGATGCCAAGTCCGGCACATCTAGCAGTGGAAGGCAACCTCAAACTAACTTATTACTAGCTGAAGCAGATAATTCTATAGCAGCTTTCAATATCGGCCGTCACCGTCATACCCCAGAAATTGAGCAAATTTGCAGTGACTTAGCTGGTCACGAACTTATGATTCAATTTACACCGCACCTTGTCCCAATGGTCCGCGGGATTTTAGCAACAGTATATGCCAAACTGAGCGATCCCGGTCTGGTGCGAGATGATTTAATCACCATTTTCTCAGCTTTCTACCGCAACTCTCCTTGGGTAAAAGTCTGCGGTAGCGGCATTTACCCCCAAACCAAGTGGGCTAACGGCAGCAATCTGTGTTACATCGGTGTAGAAGTTGACCCGCGCACAGGTCGCGTGATTGTCATGTCGGCAATTGACAATCTGATTAAAGGGCAAGCGGGTCAAGCAATTCAGTGTTTAAACCTGATAATGGGCTGGGATGAAACTTTGGGGTTGCCCAAGTTGGGGTTTTATCCTTAATCAGGACTTACGCACGAGTTACAAAATAACGAACCGCAGAGGCGCAGAGGACACGGAGAAATCAGAGTTTAAGAGATATTTTGCGTAAGTCCTATTAATGAGGCATTGGGCATGGGGTGGGAAGAATTCTGCCCTCAATCCCCAATTCCCAATTAGCAATTCCCTACTTCGGCCCTAAACCGATAGCACCAGCGTAAACGGCGCGATCGCCTAGTTCATCTTCAATTCGCAGCAAGCGATTGTATTTTGCTACCCGTTCGCTGCGACAGAGGGAACCTGTTTTGATTTGACCGGCACGGGTTGCTACGGCTAAATCAGCGATCGTTGTGTCTTCGGTTTCACCAGAACGATGGCTAATTACTGAACGGATGCTGTTGCGAGTTGCCAAATCAATCGTTTCCAAGGTTTCGGTGAGAGAACCAATTTGATTGAGTTTAATCAAAATAGCATTGGCAGCTTTTTCCTGGATGCCTCTTTGTAAGCGTGTGGCGTTGGTCACAAACAAATCATCTCCTACCAATTGCACCCGCGAACCTAACTTTTGGGTCAGCAATTGCCAACTTTGCCAATCTTCTTCGTGTAAACCATCCTCAATTGACACAATTGGGTATTGGTCAACAAGTTGTCCTAAATAATCAATAAACTCTGCCGGGGCATGAGGTTTACCATCGTAAACATATTGACCATTCTTGTAAAATTCACTAGCCGCCACATCCAAAGCCAAAGCTACTTCTTCACCTGGCTTGTAACCAGCTTTCTTAATGGCAGCAACCAGCAATTCCAAAGCCACCTGATTAGATTCTAGGTTAGGGGCAAAACCGCCTTCATCACCTACACCAGTGAGCAAACCCTTTTCATCCAATACTTGACTGAGGGTAGCAAACACTTCTGCACCCCAACGCAATGCTTCTCGGAAGGAAGTTGCGCCAATTGGGACAATCATAAACTCTTGAAAGTCTACGTTATTTGATGCGTGTGCGCCACCGTTAATCACGTTCATCAACGGCACTGGGAGCAAATTCGCTAAAGGGCCACCCAAATAGCGATATAGGGGAATTTCCAGAGATTCAGCACCTGCTTTGGCTGCTGCTAGGGAAACTCCCAAAATCGCATTCGCCCCCAAATTGGATTTGTTAGGAGAACCATCTATGGCGATCATTGTCCGGTCTAGGAGTTCTTGGTTGAGGGCATCCAAGCCTAGCAATTTTGGCGCAAGTGCTTCTTTGACGTTTTGTACTGCCTTGAGTACGCCTTTGCCCCCATAACGGCTTTTATCGCCATCACGCAGTTCATGGGCTTCAAAAGTGCCAGTAGAAGCACCACTGGGAACCTGCGCCAGTCCGACAACACCATTGGCTAAATGCACTTCGGCTTCAATTGTCGGTCTACCGCGTGAATCAAGAATTTCACGGGCTGCGATCGCTTCAATTGCAGTATCTAGAAATTTACTCATCTGTTCTTTATCCTTTATTCGAGTCTGTTACGCATCTAGTCCAGTTGCCTAACCCAATCGCTAGCATAGGCGTTTAAGAGACTTTGTTGGCTGAGATTAAAGAAGATTTCCACAGTTGGAGCCAACTGACAGGAGAATTGATCGGATTCTGGAACCTTCGTCGGCTGGATTTACTTATGTAACAGCGACTTAAATAATACTGGTGCAAGGTATAATACTTCAAGAAAAAACTTATAAACAGATGGGGCTTAGTAATAAATTAGACTTTTAAAACAACCTCTTAGACCATTTTTCTTTTTATTTCTTTATGAGTGCCTTTTTACCGAGAAGATTGGAGATTGAAGATCGCAGATTGGAGATTGAATGTTTTTGGTAC
>CAZZZY010000044.1:0-16428 GCA_964658545.1 uncultured Acetobacteraceae bacterium
TTTTAACGAACCGCCAAGGCGCAGAGGACGCAGAGACAAGAAAGAGATGCTTAACTGAACCGTATTGGTTCTGGAATTACTTTTCTGGTGATTGAGTCCAATTCCCTAACCATATCTTGTGGCGATCGCACTCCCGATTTGGACTTCTCAAAAAAAATAGCCCTTCTAGAATTGCCTAGAAGGGCATCAATTTTAGTCGTGCTGCTGATAGTTCCTTCACTTTGACCACTTATGCTACCTTCATTGCAGTAAATCTAAAATGAAGTGCAGACTTCCTCCACTTACTCCCCCGGCTTGTGGTAAATCCTTCTTCATTAAGGATCTCGCAGAGCGTAGCTGTCAGTAAATACTTGCTCAACTTTAATTGCAGCCCCCTTTTTCAACCGATTAATAATAGGATCTGAATATTTTGTGACTTTAAGCAAGGAAACCCGCAAAAAAGTCCAGAGTTTCTTTCAGTGCTTTGATGAAAATATCAATTTCCTCGCGGGTGTTGTAGAAAGATAGACTTGCTCTTGCGGTTGCAGCAAGACCTAAGTAACGGTGTAATGGTTGAGTACAATGGTGTCCAGAACGGATAGCAACGCCTTCTTGATCTAATAATGTAGACAAGTCGTTAGCGTGGACTTCCCCGGCTGTGAATGACGCAAGTGCAGCCCTACCTTCACCTTTAGCATTCGGTTTGGGGCCGTAAATTCTAATTTGGGGAATTTGCTCTAATTGTTGAAACAAATAAGCTGTTAATTCTGCTTCGTAGGCGTGGATTTTATCCATGCCGATACTGCTAAGATAATCTATCGCCGCACCCAGGGCGATCGCTTCTCCAATTGCAGGTGTACCAGCTTCAAATTTATGTGGTAATTCGGCATAGGTGGAATGGTCTAAATAAACCTCTGCAATCATTTCACCACCGCCAAAAAATGGTGGCATTGATTCTAGCAATTCCAACTTGCCATACAGAAATCCTATCCCAGTTGGGGCGCACATTTTATGGCCAGATGCTACCAACCAATCACAATTTATCTGCTGCACATCGACAGGCAGATGAGGGACACTTTGGCAAGCATCAACTAAGAATTTAGCACCATATTTGTGAGCGATCGCACCAATTTCTTGAACTGGGTTAATACAACCCAAAGCATTAGAAATATGCACCACCGAAACCAACTTCGTTTTGTCAGAAATCAGCTTTTTAAACTGCTCCAAATCAAAAGTTTCTTCTGGTGTCAGTTCTACAAATTTCAGTACCGCACCCGTTTTTTGTGCTACGAATTGCCAAGGTACAATATTACTGTGGTGTTCCATCACCGAGAGAATAATTTCATCTCCCGGCTGTAAATTATTCATTCCCCAACTGTAGGCTACTAAGTTAATCGCCTCAGTTGCGTTGCGGGTGTAGACAATTTCTTGACGCGATGTAGCATTGATGAATTTGGCAATTTTATCTCTAGCACCTTCATAAGCATCAGTAGCTTTAGCACTTAGGGTATGGGCACCGCGATGCACATTAGCATTATATTGCTCGTAGTAATTCCGCAGGGTATTTAATACGAACAAAGGTTTTTGCGATGTCGCAGCATTATCGAGATAAACCAAAGGTTTATCATTGACTTTCTGATGTAATATCGGGAAGTCAGCGCGAACCTTATCAGCAAGGGTTTTGGTAGAGGTAAAAGTCATTGGTAGATTAGTCCAACAATTTTGGATTTGGGATTTTAGATTTTAGATTAGAAAATTTGAGCTAAAATCTAAAATTTGGATTGAGGCTTAAAACCTTTTTAAACTTTAGATTTTGAATCATTAATCCAAAATCCAAAATTTAAAATCTAAAATTTCTTCAAGAGTCAGGCGATATGGACTTAAGATTATTGACTGTGTTTAAAAGGATTTCTCGCAGAGAAGGAACCGGTATTTTGTTGATGACTTCAGCAGCGAAGGCGTTAATTAACAACTTCCGAGCATCGTTTTCATCAATTCCCCGACTTTGCAGATAGAATATTTCGTCATCTTCCAATTGGCTAACGGTAGCACCGTGAGCGCACTTGACATTATCTGCTGTAATTTCTAATTGGGGTTTGGTATCAACTCTGGCTTTCGATGATAGCAGCAAATTGCGATTCAACTGGACTGCATTAGTCAACTGCGCTGGTTTGGGTACAAAAACTTTACCATTGAACACCGCATGAGCGCGATCGCCTACAATACATTTATGCAACTGCTCACTTGTAGCGTGAGGATAGTTAAGTGCGATCGCACTGTGAGTATCAGACAACTGCTTACCAGAAATTACCGTCAACCCATTGAGAGTAGTTTGTGTCTGCTCACCAGTTTGCAAAATTTCTAAATTATGCCGCGACAACTTCGCCCCTAAACTTATGGCATGACAAGTATATCGACTATCACGAGCTTGTGCGATCGCAGTCTTCCCAATATGAAAAGCCTCCGCACCTTCCCGCTCAACCCTAGTGTGACTCACCTCAGCATTATCACCAACCCAAACTTCCGTAACCGCATTAGTAAAATATACTCCCTCTTCCTTGGCGCTCTCTGCGCCTCTGCGGTTCGTATACTCCTCAACCAACCTCACCTGCGAACCACCTTCAGCCACCACCAAACAACGCGGCTGCGAAATCGTCAGCGTCTCACCAGAAATAAACACCAAATGAATTAGCGTTTCCACCACCACATTCTTCTTCACCCACACCACAGCAGCATCAGTTATCCCAGCCGTATTGAGAGCAGTAAAAACTTCCTGCGCTCCCTCAGCTTGAGCTAAATACTGCCGTACACCCTCCTGCTCAACCGCAGACAAACCAGCCAAATTACTCACCACAACTCCAGACGGTAAATCTGAAACTGCGGATAACTCCGGCGCAAAAACGCCATTAACAAAAACCAAACGACTATTAGCCGCCTCTGGCAAAATATCAAATTCTAGAGACGCGGAACTTCCCGTCTCTACATTAAATTGCACCTTTCGCAGAGACGACAAATCAGTAAACCGCCATTCTTCCTCGCGGGTAGTTGGGATAATTGAGTGATGTACCCAATTAGCAGCACCTTGGCGTAATTCCTGCAACCAGCCTTCTGTTTTCGTTGCTGTTACTAGATTTAACAACCCATTCAGATAATCATCTCTATCTAACAGAGTCGATGTCAAACTGACTGCATTGGAATTAGGAATTGGACTAGGAGATACTTGAATACTCATTACACACCCACCCCAGCATCTGCAAATTCTGCCAGCACCCAGTCATAACCGCGAGACTCTAATTCCAGCGCCAGTTCCTTACCACCACTGGTAATAATCTGCCCCTGTGCCATCACATGGACAAAATCAGGCACAATATAATCAAGTAATCGCTGATAGTGAGTAATCAAAATCGTCGAATTGTCTGGACTTGCCAGTTGATTTACCCCATTCGCCACAATTCTGAGCGCGTCAATATCCAAACCCGAATCAGTCTCATCCAAAATTCCTAACTTTGGTTCCAGCAAAGCCATTTGCAGAATTTCATTCCGCTTTTTCTCACCACCAGAAAACCCTTCATTCAAACTCCGACTGAGAAAACTGGGATTCATCTTCACCACATCCAGCTTTTCCTCAATCAAATCGTCAAAATCAAAAGCGTCAATTTCCTCTAAACCTTGCGCCTTGCGACGAGAATTATACGCCACCCGCAAGAAATCCAAATTGCTCACACCCGGAATTTCTAACGGATACTGAAACGCCAAAAACACACCACTTCTGGCTCGTTCCTCCGGTTCCAACTCCAGTAAATTTTGCCCCTGAAAAACCACCTCACCACCAGTCACCTCATACGCCGGATGCCCAGCCAACACCTTAGAAAAAGTACTCTTACCAGAACCATTCGGCCCCATAATCGCATGAATCTCACCCGATCGCACCTCCAGATTCACACCCTTCAAAATCGGTGTCCCATCAACATTAGCCGTCAGATTCCTCACTGACAGCACAACTTCACTATTTTCAACAATCATCTTCTCTCTTCTCTCTTCGCGCTCTTAGCGTCTTCGCGGTTCGTTATTCTTCCTAAAGATAAACACAGATGTATCTGTGTCTACCTATGCTTCCATTTATCCAACACTACCTTCCAACTTCAAACTCAACAACTTATCAGCTTCCACAGCAAACTCCATCGGTAGCTGATTAAAAACATCCTTACAGAAACCGCTAATCATCATTGATATTGCATCTTCCGAAGAAATACCGCGTTGAGCGAAGTAAAATAACTGATCTTCCCCAATCTTAGAAGTAGAAGCTTCATGCTCCACCTTCGCAGTATTATTTTGCACCTGAATATAAGGGAAAGTATTCGCATGGGCATTATCCCCAATCAGCATCGAGTCGCACTGAGAATAATTTCTTGCCCCAATCGCCGTCGGATTGACTTTCACCAAACCCCGGTAGCTATTGCTAGATTTCCCTGCGGAGATTCCTTTAGAAATAATTGTACTGCGGGTATTCTTACCAACGTGAATCATCTTACTACCAGTATCAGCTTGCTGCTGATGATTTGTCAGCGCCACCGAGTAGAACTCACCCACAGAGTTATCACCCACCAACACACAGCTAGGATACTTCCAAGTAATTGCCGAACCTGTTTCTACTTGAGTCCAGGAAATCTTGGAATTTACGCCCTGACACAAACCGCGCTTGGTGACAAAGTTGTAAATACCGCCTTTACCGTTAGCATCTCCAGCGTACCAGTTTTGCACAGTGGAGTATTTAATTTCGGCATTGTCCAAGGCGACGAGTTCCACAACAGCAGCGTGTAGTTGGTTGCTGTCATACATCGGTGCAGTACAACCTTCGAGGTAAGAAACATAACTACCTTCTTCAGCGACAATCAAAGTCCGTTCAAATTGTCCCGTGTCACCAGAGTTGATGCGGAAGTAGGTAGACAGTTCCATTGGGCATTTCACGCCTTTAGGAATATAGACAAAAGAACCATCGCTAAATACGGCGGCATTCAAGGCGGCAAAATAATTGTCAGCGATGGGAACAACACTACCCAGATATTTCTTGATTAATTCCGGGTGTTCTTGCAACGCTTCTGAAAACGAGCAGAAAATAACACCATCTTCCGCTAGCTTCTCTTTAAATGTAGTAGCGACAGAGACGCTATCAAAAATTGCATCGACGGCGACATTTGCCAGTCGCTTCTGTTCAGATAGAGAAATGCCTAACTTCTCAAAGGTTTCTAAAAGGGTTGGATCAACTTCATCCAGGCTGTTTAGTTTTTCTTTCTTGCGTTTTGGCGCTGAGTAATAAATGATATCCTGATAATTAATTGGCGGATACTTGACATTCGGCCAAGTTGGTTCCGTCATTTTTTGCCACTGGCGATAAGCTCTGAGGCGAAAGTCCAGCATGAACTGCGGCTCGTTCTTCTTAGAGGAGATCAAGCGAACAACGTCCTCGTCTAGTCCACGCGGTATAGTGTCGGACTCAATGTCGGTAACAAAGCCGTACTTGTAGGGTTGGTTGACTAAGGTTTTGACAGTGGCACTCATCAGTAATAATCTCTAGTGTTCAGAACTCTTTTAGGATGGGAGACGGACTTTTCTTGAGCCGATTCCCATATCACGTTACGGAATGGTTACACGGCTGCTAGAATAGTGGTGGAGACTAAAACAACAGCTTTGTTGTTTAACCTATCTTCATTTTACGCTAGATTAACAACAACAATGTTGTCAAAGTCAAATTTTCCCAGAAATTTTTGGGACGTTCGCTGAACGTCTCGCACCAAATGAAGATGGCGACTACCCACCAGTCCTCAACCAAGCAAGATATCCTTGAGTATCTGCACAAACACGAAAAAGCAACGGCTTTAGAGTTAGCTGAAGTTTTAGAAGTTACCCCCCAAGCGATTCGTCGCCATCTCAAAGATTTGGAGACGGAGGAGCTAGTTTTATATTCGACATCATTACAGGCGGCGGGGATGGGGCGGCCGCAACACCTTTATGAACTGAGTCGTCAGGGACGCGATCGCTTGCACCGCACAATGAGCGATCGCTTTGGTGATGGCCACGGCAATTTTGCGGTTTCGCTGCTAGACACCTTGGCCGAAACGGTAGGACATGACCAATTTAAATCGATTTTACAGAAACAGTGGGAGCGCAAAGCACTAGAATACCGCGATCGCGTGGGTAGCGGTTCACTGCGAGAACGGGTAGCCAACTTAGTAGAGTTGAGAAAAGCGGAAGGCTTCATGGCAGAGTATTACCCTGTTGATGTGAATGACTCCTTTGAGAGCGATCGCTTTATCTTAATGGAGCATAATTGTGCCATTTCCAACGTTGCCGAGTCCTTCCCCAGCATTTGTGGTCACGAATTAGAAATGTTTGCAGCCGTACTAACAGATTGTACCGTAGAACGCACCCACTGGATTATTGATGGCGAACATCGTTGTGGCTATTTGGTACAAGTTCGTCATTAGTCATTTGTCATTTGTGAAAACTACTCCCCACTCCCTAATAATCAACTAAATTTGAGATAGCGTTTATGGACGTACCACCACAGCAACCATCAGCACAATTTTTAACCCTGGAAGAGTCAGCAAAAGTAGACGCAGCTTTATTGTCTTCACCAGAAAAATTTTTAACAAGATTGACAATTTCATCACTTAAGCTGTTGAAGCATATCGCCCAAGAATACGGTGTTGCTATTGAAAATTTGACAGCGCCGCAAGTAATTGCTTGGTTTGAAAAAGATGGCAAAATTCGCCGTGAGCAGGGAATTGAAGGTTCATATCTGAAATGGTGAACTAGGAATTTGAAATACTCACCGACCCACGGCTTCTCGGAGAGTAACAAATGTTTTTACTTTGTTCCATAAATAAATTTAGGGGCTAACCTTTGCGGGAGCAACGCTACCGCGAACGGGAACGCTGTTCGCGTTCAGACCGTTCTTTTTCTTGCTTTCTTTTGCCTTGTCCGGTGAGTCAGGTTGTTTAAGGTCGTACCATAACTTTGATCGCTTCCCGACTATCCATTGCAGCATACCCTTTGGGGACACCGTCGAGATCGACGGTTAAATCGAGGACAGCAGAGGCGTCGAGTTTGCCTGCCACAGTATCGGCTAGCAATTCTGGAATGTAAGCACGGGCGGGTGCAACACCGCCTCGCAATGCGATGTTATTCCTAAATAAACGGCTCAGATTGAAATTCTGGCTGCTGCCGTGCGGCACGCCGACATAGCCGATCGCTCCACCGGGACGCGCAATGGCGATCGCCGTTGCCATTGCTGACTCACTGCCCACACACTCCAGTACCGACTCCGCACCGCCTTGAGTCATCTCTTTCACAGCGGCGATCGCTTCCTCACCTCGACTAGTCACAACATCCGTTGCCCCAAACCGTCGCGCAATCTCCAACCGCGATTCGTGCCGCCCCAGGATAATGATGCGTTCAGCGCCGAGTCGTTTGGCGGCTAGCACGCCACACAACCCCACAGCGCCATCACCAACAACTGCAACCATGCTGCCTGGGCGGACACCTGCTGAGACCGCAGCATGATGTCCGGTTGACATCACATCCGTGAGCGGCAGAATGGCGGTGAGGAGGTCATCATCATTCTCAACGTCCTTGGGAATGACGACTAATGTGCCATCGGCAAAAGGAGCACGGATTGCTTCTGCTTGTCCACCATCGTTCGTGCTTCCCCAAAAACCTCCTTGTCGGCAAGAGGTTTGAATTCCTTTACCGCAGAACTCACAGGTGCCATCTGAAAATGCAAAGGGAGCGAGGACGCGATCGCCCTTTTTCAGAGTGCGGATCTCAGAGCCAACTTCTTCAACAATTCCCATCCATTCGTGTCCCGTTCGCCAACCTGGTTGCCACTCATCCTCACCCCGATAGAACCAGAGGTCAGACCCGCAGATGCAGGCGTGAGTAATCCGAACAATGGCATCTGTGGGCTGTTGAATGATGGGATCGGGAACAGTATCAACGCGGACATCACCAGGGGCATAGTAAACGGTTGCTTTCATCGCACAATCTCCTTGTGAAAAACTAATGCTTATCTTTGTTTGTCAATTACGAGTCTTCCCAAGTCCTGAGCCTCCACTCCTAGCTGATGACAAAATTTACCAACTTTCCAGGCACCACAATTACCTTTTTAATTTCTTTGCCTCCGATGTAACGTTGGGCAATTTCTGATTCACGGGCGTATTTCTCCAACGCTGCTTTATCTGCTTGTGCTGGAACTTGAATCGCACCGCGAGTTTTCCCCATAATTTGAATAACTAAAGTGATTTCATCAGCTATCAAAGCAACAGGGTCAAATGATGGCCAAGTTTGAGTGTGAACGGAATCGCTTTCACCCAACAAATGCCATAATTCATCAGCAATGTGTGGTGCAAAGGGTGCTAGTAATACCACTAAAGTCCGAATACCTTCTGCGTAAATTGGTGAATTTTTCCCATCGGCATCAGTTAAGGCATTACTCAACTTCATCAATTCGGAAATAGCTGTGTTGAATTGATATTCGTCTTCCACGTCTTCTGTCACTGCTTGAATAGCCGTGTGAATCGCCCGCCGTAATTCCTTTTCTGCCTTAGTTAAATCAGAGAGTTGGGCTTGCTTACGAGATACCCCAGTAGCAATATAATCCGTCACCAAACGCCAAACCCGATTTAAAAAGCGGAATTGTCCTTCCACATCGGCTTCATCCCATTCCAGGTCTTTTTCTGGTGGCGCTTTGAACAAGATAAACATCCGCGCTGTGTCTATACCGTATTTGGAAATTACATCTTCTGGCGCTACACCGTTACCCTTTGATTTAGACATAGTGGCATAAACTAGTTGCAGTGTTTCACCTGTCTTAGGATCTCGTGGATCAACTGGATCTACAAGATTAAAGGGAACCCACTTATCTTTACCACCCTTATGGGGATTTGTGTAAGTTAAACCCTGTACCATCCCTTGAGTTAACAGGCGTTGGAAAGGTTCATCAAAGTTAAGTAACCCTCTGTCCCGCAGAACCTTAGTGACGAATCGTGAATACAACAAATGTAAAATTGCGTGTTCAATTCCACCTACATACTGATTAACTGGCATCCAGTCGTTAACTTTACTGGAATCGAAAACCTGTTCTTCATTTTTAGCGTCAGGGAAGCGCAAGAAATACCACGAGGAATCAATAAAAGTATCCATCGTGTCAGTTTCTCGCTTCGCTGGAATGCCGCAAGTTGGACAAGGCACATTTACCCAGCTTTCCAACTGAGCCAAAGGTGAACCGCCACGCCCAGTAAATTCCACCTCTTCTGGTAACTGGACTGGCAAATCTTTGTCAGGTACCGGCACTATCCCACAGTTGGGACAGTGAATAACAGGTATCGGTGCGCCCCAGTAACGCTGGCGTGAAATTAACCAATCCCGCAAGCGATATTGCACCCGCACCTTACCAAAACCTTGTTGTTCGGCGTATTCAATGATTGCTTGTTTAGCATCTGTGGAAGTCATGCCAGTAAAAGCCCCAGAATTAATTAAAATTCCTGGTTCAGTGTATGCCTCGTTATAGTCAATTTGGATGAGTTGTGTGACTTCATCAATCTCTGATGTGGGAGTTAAGTCAAAACCTGCAACATCACCTGGCGAAGCGATGACAAAATCAATTGGCAAATCGTAATTTTTCGCAAACTTAAAATCCCGGACATCGTGTGCTGGTACACCCATCACTGCCCCAGTACCATACTCATACAGTACATAGTCAGCAATCCAAATCGGCACTTCTTCCCCTGTAAATGGGTTAATTACCTTACCACCTGTGGGGATACCCCGCTTCGGTTTGTCTTCAGAGGTACGTTCCAACTCACTTTGATGAGAAACTTCTTTAATAAAAGCTTCTACCGCCCCAAGTTGTTCTTTTGTGGTGACGCGCTTTGTTAAAGGATGTTCTGGTGCTAACACTAAGTAGCTGACACCATAAACGGTATCTGGCCGGGTGGTGTACACGCCGATTTTTTCATCTATCCCAATGATGGGAAATTCTAAGTAAGCGCCTGTAGATTTACCAATCCAGTTTGCCTGCATCAACTTGACGCGTTCCGGCCAACCTGTCAATTTATCCAAGTCATTGAGCAATTCTTCGGCGTAGTCGGTAATCTTAAAAAACCATTGCCGCAATAATTTGCGCTCAACTATTGCCCCACTACGCCAAGAACGTCCTTCGTTATCAACTTGCTCATTTGCCAATACAGTTTGGTCAATAGGGTCCCAGTTTACTGCTGCTTCTTTTTGATAAGCTAACCCCACTTGCAAAAACTGCAAGAAAATCCATTGCGTCCACTTGTAATAATCTGGTGAACAGGTAGCAAGTTCACATTCCCAGTCGATGGATAAACCAAGACGCTGCAATTGTTGCCGCATCTGGGAAATATTCTGGTAAGTCCACTTTGCTGGTGGTACACCACGGTCAATGGCGGCGTTTTCTGCCGGTAAACCAAAGGCATCCCAACCCATTGGGTGTATTACCCGATACCCTTGCATTCGCTTGAGGCGGGCAATCACGTCAGTAATCGTATAATTACGGACGTGACCCATGTGGAGGCTGCCCGATGGATAAGGGAACATGGATAAAGCGTAAAATTTTGGCTTGTTGCTAGCTGTCGGTGTTTTATCTAAGCCAAGTTCTATCCATATCTTTTGCCATTTTTCCTCAATCGCTGCTGGGTTGTATCGGGAATCCACCAAAAATTCTCCTACTGGGTCTGTCTAGGTTAACATAGCAGATTAACCTATATTGTAGGTCAACCACTCACAGATTTATTGATCAGCTAAAAAACATCTAATTTGCATAATGGAATTAAATCTGTTTGAGACATTCCACTCTCACGGGAATATCATCAATCCGTATTGTCGGCGCTTGCGATCGCCACAATAGTAGATAAAGGCACTTGGGCAAAATACTGTTGCTGAAATTGTTCTTCTCGGACAGCAGCTAAAAATTTTGCCACTGCTGCATCGGCAAGATTTTCTGCCTTATTGTTTGGATGCCAGGTAAAGTGTAAATAATTGTCTTGTCGTTTGACTGTGAACCCTAAAGATTTTAAAGCTTTGATTCCTACAAGTAAGGTTTGGTCACTAATGCTGATTTTCTCTAAAAGTTGAACGCGCGTAACTGGTTGATTTGTGCGACTGAGATATTTAGCAATTCCTACAAGAGTCAGCCAAATTTGATTAGGTGGTTGGTGGTTGGGTTTAGACCAAGCGATCGCTAATTGTTGCTGATTATCAAGCGTAGACGCAAAGCGGCTTGTTGCTAGACATCGCCGCAACCATAGGCGTAAATTATCCCAATTTGTCGGACAATCTTCAAGGATCAATGCTGTTGAGGCGTTTAGCCCGTCTTCCTGCTCTGAGTGTTTCTGATTCCGTAAGTCTAAGATGAGTGGTGTTAGCGGTAGCGGGGCGTTTAGCCCGTTCCGAGTGTTAAGTGCTGAGTTAACACAGGGACGCACGGCAATTAATCTGATTTCATAACGTTTTTTGAAGGTATTGTAGTCTAATTCGGCTATGCAATCACACCTTCCTATAGGCAATTCATCTTTGTAGTGTCCCCACCATATACCAGGAAAACCACTTCTGCTGGAATCATCCCGAATGTCAAACTCGGTTTTAATGTACTGTACCTTTTTCCCTTGCCAATCCTGTTGATTGCGATGCCAAGCATTTTCAAACCAGCAATTTTGAATTAGCAATTTCGGAACAGGATTACCCATTCCACAAGGTTCTAGCACTTTCAATTCTAAAAATAACTCTTTTCCCAAGTCTGCTACTATTACCGTTAAGTCTGCTTGCACAGTTGGCGTTAGGGTTGTACTACCTAAAGATTGCCGCAACTGCTGATTAATCGCTGCTGTAAATAAAGGAATATTCTCCACCAACAAACTCAAACCTGCTGCAAAGGGATGTCCGCCAAAGCGATGTAACAAATATGCTTGGTTTTTTACCAGTTGGTATAAATCGACAGAATTCACCGAACGGGCAGAACCACGGGCTAAGGGAGTAGGGGCAGAATCTTCTCCACTCCCCACTCCCCATTTCCCACTCCCTTCTGTACTTAATAAAATAGTCGGGCGACCTGTTTCTTGTGCTACCTGTCCAGCAACTAAGCCCAACACACCCGCAGGCCATTGGGGATCTTCTAGAACTATGACGCTGGTGGTTGATAAATCTAATTGACTAAGTTTTTGTGCTACTTGCGCAAAAACCTCTTTTTGTAAAGATTTGCGCCTGGTGTTTGCGAGTTCTGTAACTTCGGCTAGTTCGTTACAACGTTTGGCATCTCGACTGGTTAATAATTCAACGCAAAAACTGGCATCACCTTGGATGCGGCTAACGGCGTTAATTCTTGGCCCCAAACCAAAGGAAATATCTGTGGGGCGATCGCCACTTTTTTGGCACAATTCTAATAATCGCCCCACCCCCGGACGGCGACGCGCTGCTGGCGGCTGCTGAAAATCTGCTTGCAGTCGTTGAATTCCCAACTGTGCCAAATAACGACAATCTCCACTTAACTGCACTAAGTCGGCAATTAATCCTACTGCTACTAAATCTAATAAATCTTCTAACGGATGTTTTGCAATATTAGGCAGAGTTTGATATAATGCCTCCACCAACTTATAAGCTACCGCTACCCCAGAAAGATTAAATAGCTGATGTTCCCTTGAGAAATAGCGGGGATTGATAATTGCTGCGACGGGTGGGCGTTCGGCGGGTAAAGTGTGATGGTCTGTAACTATTACATCTATGCCTAGCTGTTTGGCATAAATAATTTCCTCAATATTTGTGCTGCCAGTATCGCAAGTAACAATTAATTGACAACCTTGTTTTGCTAAGTTAGCAATCTCTTGATTATTGAGTCCGTGAGATTCTTTCAGGCGATTGGGAATGTAGTAAATTAACTGTGTATTTTGTTTGAAAAATTGCCCTAATCCATCCCAAAGTACAGATGTGGCAGTAATCCCGTCAGCATCAAAGTCTCCCCAGATGGCAATTTTTTCTTTGGCGTTATATGCTTGTTGCAACCGGGCGATCGCTAGGTGCATTTCTTGCCCAAAGTCAAACGGACTCGCTGGTTGATAAGCTTTATAGTTAATAAAAGCTGTTAACTGTTGATGATCTTTAATTCCCCGTTGCCACAACAATTGTGCTGCATATAGTCCACTTGATGCGGGTGTATATTGTTTCACCGCTTGGATGAACCACTGCGGGGGGTGTTCGGTTGCTGCTATATTCCACTGCTGTTGTTCTGGCATTGTTAAAAAATTATTCTTTACTGATTAGGACTTACGCAAAACTAGACGCTGTAGGGGCAATTCATAAATTGCCCCTACCTGAAAATCTTTCTTTTTGGCTATTGTTTGCGTAAGTCCTGACTGATTGATAACTGTTAAAGTGAGACTTCTTGAATGCTGTCAAAATTCGGCAATGAGTCTTTCACTGCTTCTTCAGTAACTTGTGTGCGATCGCACCGTTTGGCAAACTGACAATAATCACAGATTTTGCTGCCCTCTACAACTTGAGGAAACTGCTGGTTATTTTGGTAATATTCCAGCCAATTAGTTAACTGACTTAACAGTTGATTAAGTTTCTTTGCTATTTGTGTGTGTTGAACAGTATTGTAATTAAATTTAATATTTTGCGGTTTGCCCTCCGATTGGACAAACCAGTAAGTCATGGAAATATTTTCTGGCAAATAGTCGCTAGTTTCTGCCAATACATACATATAAAGCCGTGTTTGCCAGTTGGATTCTAACTTGCGTTTATTGGGTGGTTTGGGATAAGTTTTCCAGTCGAGAATTTGCGCTTGTTGGTTATCTGCAATCAATAAATCATAGACAACTGTCAGCAAATAATCCTGAACTTGTAGGGTGCGGTAGTGTTCACTCTCACGAAAAGTTTGATTATCAGATGCAGTCGTTAAAATTTCTGGTTGTAAGAAACTATCAATTGGCAAACCCATTTCTCGCTGCTGCATTAGCAAGTGAAAACGACTACCCAAAGTTTGTCGTTCTTCTTGTTCTGGATTTGAGGGCGAATTGAGTTTTTCTAAGTAGGTATGTTGGAATTTACGCGGACAAGCTTCTAGTAAGTTGAGTTGTCCTTGAGACAGTCGCAGTAGTTGAGTGGGAGTTAACAGCATTCTTCTATTTTAGAAGTTAAAAGGGTGGTTGGAAACCGCTTCTAGGCGAGGCTTTACCCACCTCCATGCTTTAAACACTCGATTTTTTCCAAGTCCGCGTTCGCGTAGCGTTCCGCAGGAAAGGCGGACTTGGTTTGTGTGTGCGATAGAAAATCTGGACGACGAGATTGTAAGCGTTGAGTCAGGGTATTTACTTGATGGATTTTAGATTTTTGAGAGCTTCTATAAAAGTGCGATTTTAATGCCATACCATAAAAGCAACGCAAGAGCCAAATTTGTATCCCTTGCTAAACCAAATAGGAGTCCTATACTAATATAGTGGTACTGTCCTGGAGGTCTAGATGAATGTACAACTTGTTAATTCCCTCGTAGAAGTGGTACTAAACCTATCCCCCGAAGAGCAAAAACTCTTTCAAGAAAAGCTTAGTAATAAACATTTAACCTTACTAACTAGTAAACCTCAAACATCAGAACAGAGATTATTACTTTGGCAGGAGTGGATAGATACAGCACCAAAAAGCTATGCCAACCTTTCTGACGAAGCTCTGCGTCGAGAAAATATCTACGATGATGAAGTATGACCCATTATTTATTAGATACCAATATCCTGTTACGCTCCAGGGATATAGCTTCACCCGATTATAATCTTGTTGATCGCACAATCAGGTATCTAATATCTAATAACCATCGATGTTTTATTACATCTCAAGTTTTAATTGAATTCTGGGTTGTAGCCACCCGTCCTGTAGCTGTAAATGGATTGGGATGTAGTGACGGGTGAGTGCCTAAAAACACTGCGTAGGCGTAGCCCGTCGTAGACATCGCCAAAACCCTACGAATGAATGAATATCACCGGGGTGACAGGGTTAACCCTAGCGCAGTTAGGAACGCTGAAAGCTTTAGGTGCAGTGGAAGATGGAGATTCAGAGGGTGTAGGGGATAGGGTATAGGGCAATACGCTTGGGTTAAGGCTAAAACTCTGTTATCCAAGTCAATTTTTTAACGTAGACGCGGAGCGGCTACTCTTCGAGAACGCCAAAGGCGAACCCGCAGGGTACCGCCAAGGCGCAGAGGACGCAGAGAGAAGAAAGAGAAGGAAAAAATTGCTTAACTGAACTGTATTGGGGTATCGGGAACCCACGTTTAAAAACATGAGATTGATCTTGGACGCTTTGTATCTTGCGCTACGCGTCTCGATACAATTCCTTTTTTAAACTGAGCTTTAAACTCAGAAACTTTTGTTTTTTTGTCTTCAAACCTGCAACCCCACACCCCACACCCTTTTCTTGTAAAAATAAAAGGTAAAAGAATGAATTTTGCCTTTTTCCTTCATCCTTTTACCTTTTTTATGTACCTGATGCTTATTTCATGTTAGCCCTTGCGTCCTTAACTGCGGCAAAGAAAAATAATCCTGTGAGTGGAATGCTCAATGCGAGGATAATCGCCGTGACTTGGACACCCAAATCTGGTTGTCCATAACTGAGTTCAAAAATTGAACCTACGGCGGCGATCGCACTTACACAAGAACCACCCAGAAATAAACCGCTTTTTGGAGTTAAATACACTACTAGCCCCCTATGCTATTGGTTTCACCGCTTGATACGAGAAGCCATTCTTAGATAGCTCCTGGACTAAAGTCAAGGAGTTTTCTACACGGTCTACAAATACCACACCGTTGAGGTGATCCATCTCGTGCTGAATGCAGCGTCCTAGCAGGTCATTGGCCTTTAATGTCCGGGGATGGCCATACTCGTCTTTATAGGCAATTTCCACAACTTCGGGACGCTTTACGTCTAGAAATACGTTGGGAATACTCAAGCATCCTTCTTGGGCAACAGAGATGTCACGGCTGACTTGTTTAATAGTGGGGTTAATCAATACTAAAGGCGGATTAGCTGCATTTTCTGGTTCCAAGTCGATGACAATTAGTTGTTTGTGAATTCCCACTTGGGGGGCAGCCAAACCAATGCCATCTTTGCTGTACATAGTTTGCAGCATTTCGCGCACCAGTTGGCGAAGTTCGTCATCAACTTTAGAAATCCGCTTTGCAGCTTGACGCAGCACGCGATCGCCTAAATAATGAAGCTCCAAAGGTGGATTTTTTAACTTTTTTTTCTCTACAGCAATTTCAGAGGGCATGAGTCTCGATGGCTAGATGGTGAAAATTCGTACTATTTTAATTCTATCAAGCTGGGGAGTGGGCAGGGCTATTTCGTTCTAGACATAAATTGCCTATAACTAAAGTTCATAGGCTT
>CAZZZY010000045.1:0-16420 GCA_964658545.1 uncultured Acetobacteraceae bacterium
GATGTGGCAAGTAACTTACGCCGTGTGCAACTTTCTCGCAGACCTAACCCCCAACCCCTTCCCTACAAGGGAAGGGGAGCAAGAATCAAAGCCTCTCCCCGCTTCGGGGAGAGGTTTGGAGAGGGGTTCCAAGAAATTTATATTTCTTCATATATGCCGATTCATAACCTAAATTCCTTAGCTTCTGCCAAAATCGGATTGATATCAAACCACGAACCATCTTCATTCCGGTATTCAAATACAAACATACTGCGGAGCAAAAGTTCGTATCTTTCATGACCTCTCAAGTTTTTCTCTTGCGCTACCTCACGCAGTAATTCCCATTCATCGGGCGTAATTGCCAAAGTTAGCTCATTGCGGCGTTGTTTAATCACCCTATTTACACACTCTTGCGACAAAGGTGGGTCTTCTTGCTGAAGACAGCGAAACAATAACATCAACAAGTTACGCAAATGACCACCGCTAACTTGGCAAAGTCGCTCTAAAGTATCAGGACTATCAAAAACCTCAGTAATTAAATTCCGACTTTGTTCCCAACTGACACCAGGAAAAGCCCTCGCCATGACCATCTGTTGCAGCAGTACAATTCCCTGTGAAAATTGCGAACCATCTTGTAATTGCACAGGAACCATCGGCAAAACCTTGGGGTCTACGCCAAAGCGATTTGTTAACCTTCCTAAAGCGTTGGAAAAAATCAACACTAACGGAATGGTATAAACAACATGACAATTTAGCTGGTTTAACTGTTCACCCCGTTCCACAAAGAGATATTCTGGCTGGTAATGACCGGAAGGTTTCTGAGAATTATCCACTCTGTCGAGATTATCTATAATTACCACCAGTCCTTTTTTACCCTGCTGCTTGAGTTTTTCTCTAGCAGGCTTGAGCAATTCTTTGTTAATTGATTCTAAAATGCCATTGGTGCGCGGTTCTAAATATTGCCGTAACTGAGAGCGAAGTTTGGGACTATCTTTAGTTTTGGCAGTAATTTTGGCAATACCTACAGATAACTCTCCCCCAAGTTCTATCGGCGTTTGCAAAAATTCACCAAGTTCAGTAAACAGAGTTTGAAAGTATCCTGGCTTGAGATTAATTTTTATTGCTTCCAGGCTTTGACTCACCTCACGAGCAACTGCCAATAATATATCTGTAACATCAATATCAGCCATATCCAAGCTTTGGCTAGACTCAAAATAAACCACATGAAATCCCTGCTGCTCTAACTCTGCCTTTAGCCGCAGTAATTCAGTCGATTTGCCACAGCCGATATGTCCGGTAAATAATTGACAGGTACGTTCTTCAGGTGCAAGGCGGGTGATAGTTCGCCCAAGTTCCTCAATAATCCTGGCACCACGCACTTTAGAGAAATCAATATAATACTGTCTATCTTCCGGTTTGCTCACAATCAGAGTTTTACTGGGGTTGCAAGCTTGAAAAAACCTGACTAAATCTAGTGTCATCACAAATCACCCAAAATCAGCTTGACGCTCTTGCCCATTTCAGTGATTATACAGACGATAAAGCCGCTATTTCGGAAAAAACTTCTTCAGATTGACTGATTATTTTTGTCTGTTTAATTAAACAGAATTCAGATGAACCCCACCCCCAACCCCTCCCCGCTCTTCGAGAGGGGAGTAAAAACTAGGATTAAAAACGTAGCTTTGGCTCTTTGCTTTAAAATCAATGACAAGATGTCTATCCTACAAAAAATGTCTATAATTTCAACTTTTCACCGCGAATCGAATAATCTAATAACTCCATCGGGTGAATAACTGAAATCTTCTTACCTTGCAACTGCAAATGTTTAGTAATTTGCAAAGTACACCCCGGATTAGCAGAAGCAATTAACTCAGCACCAGTATTCAACAAATTCTGCACTTTTTGCTGACCCAATTCCTCAGAAATTTCCGGTTGCAGCATATTATAAACCCCAGCACTGCCACAACACAAAGCCGCATCTATTGGTTCTCTCAACTTCACCCCTGGAATTTGCCGCAATACCTGACGGGGTTGCACGCTAATCTTTTGACCATGCAATAAATGACAAGCATCTTGATAAACTAAATTCAAGGGTTTATCACTCAGTGGTGAAAGTTTTGCGGTTAATCCAACAGTTGCTAAAAACTCTTGAGCATCTTTAACTTTAGCGGCAAAATCCTTTGCCTTTTCCCGATATTCTGGGTCACTTTCTAAAATGTGACCGTATTCTTTCAAAGTATGACCGCAACCAGCAGCATTGATAATTACGAAATCGACATCAGTGTTAGCAAAACTATCAATCATCTGTCTTGCTAAAGCTTTCGCCTGTTCCGTTTGTCCTTGGTGTTCAGGAAGCGCTGCACAACAACCTTGAGATTTGGGAATTACAACTTCACAACCATTCGCCGTTAAAACTCGCACCGTTGCTTCATTTACAGAGGAGAAAAACAGCCGTTGCACACAACCCAAAATTACGCCGACACGATAGCGCTTTTTACCTTTAGCACCAATCACACTAGGCAAATTCTCTTGAAAAGATTTGAGAGTAATTTCTGGCAGAATTGATTCCATTGCTGCCAAACGGGGTGATATTTTATTAAGTAAACCTGTAGCGCGAAAGAATTTCGCAAACCCCAATTTCTGATAAACCAATAACGGAACTAATAAAATCCGTAAAAGATTGGGATAGGGAAACAGAGAAAATATCAGTTGACGAAAAAATTGATCTGCCAAACTGCGCGGATAATTTCGCTCAACTTGGTGACGAGTTGCAGAAATCAACTTATCATACTGCACCCCAGAAGGACAAGTACTGACACAAGCAAGACATCCCAAACAAGAATCAAAATGTTCTACAGTTGCCGTATTTAAAGCAATCTCACCCTCATTAATTGCATCCATTAAATAGATGCGTCCTCTAGGAGAATCCATCTCCTTGCCAAGCACCCGATAACTGGGACAAGTCGAGAGACAAAACCCACAATGTACACAACTATCAATCAACTTCGGATCAGGCGGACGACTCTCATCAAACCCCTTCAAATTCTTTAAACTAGCCGGATTATTCACAGAATTTTCTGAAACTTGCATAATTAATTCTTTTCCCCTCTCTATCTCAGCGCCCTCAGCGTCTCTGCGGTTCGTTAATCCTAAATCCCACCCACAAAGCGACCAGGACTTAAAATATTCTTACTATCAAACTGTTCCTTAATACGGCGCATCAACGGCAAAGCATTCCCCGTATAACCCCAAACATCTATTTGTTCTTTAACCGCCATTGGTGCTGCCAAAATTGTTAAAAAACCTCTATTCGCTTGAGTGCGATCGCGGATTTTCAAAACTTGATTTTTATCCTCTAATTGTAACAGACCTAAACCACTACCAATATGAATTAAACCCCACTCCACCTGAGTCAAAATTTCCACAGCAGCAGTAGGTAACACTCCTATTTTGCAGGTAATTGCAGAAGATGTGCCTGTAGTATGTATTCGTTCTTGCAATCTCTGCCATAGACTAGCCTCATCACCATCTGCAAAAATTGCCCCATCTAAACCTAACTTTTGCCCTACTTCCAAAACTCGGTTTGACTGTTCTTTAACACTCTCACTAATACTTTGAAAGCGGGCAATTAATCCCAGCCCTTCACCTAAACCTAAACTAGACACCAATTTAGTTGATAGCAAATCAGCCTGAACTGGTGTTAACGCCGAACCCCGAAGGATATCAGCCGCTTGGGATACAGCCTCGGCACTACCAGTTAGTACCACTGTCCCTGATGCCTCTGCTAGCGGATACACGCGAAAAGTTAGTTGACTAATAAAGCCTAATGTGCCGTAAGACCCAGTAAGCAACTTCATCAAGTCATATCCAGCAACATTTTTAACTACTCTTCCCCCAGCTTTAGCGATTTCCCCATCAGCACGGACAAAGGTAATACCTAGTAACTGGTCGCGCACACTACCATAACGTTGCCGCAGAGAACCTGTATCACCTGTGGCAACAATACCGCCAATGGTTGCCAACTCTGGTGTTGTGGGGTCAAGGGCGAGAAATTGCCGCGATTTTGCTAAAAGTGCTTGAAGATCCGAGAACTTCATTCCAGCTGCTACTGTGACAGTCAAATCGCCAACAGCGTGTTCAATCAGTTGGTTGATGCGTTCTGTACTAACTACAATATCAACCCCCTTAGCTAAACTGCCCCAGCTAAGTTTACTGCCACTACCACAGGGGAGGACACGCCAGTTGTGACTGTAAGCTGTGGCGACGACTGCGGCTAGCTGTTGTTGGGTGCAGGGATAGATGATACAACTGGGAGGTTTTTCAGAAGCTATAGCCTGTTGGATACGTTTTTGCTGACTTAGTTCGATATTTTCCCAAAGGCAAACAGCATTTTCTTCGCTGACGATAGATGCAAAATAAGAAGTGCAGATGCCTTGCGGCTTGTCGTTAGACATCGCTTTGATTCAGTTTATTTTTTTACGCCCTACATCTAATTTACTGGCTAACCTAACCAAAAAAGCATCGCGGGGCTTGTTTCACTGTTTCCCAAAACCCATGAGATGCTTCTAATCTACTTTAGCGATATGTTTCGGTGAGTTCGATGAACCTCTCCCTGCCCAGAACTTTAGTTCAAGTTTCTCTCCAAATAGGAGAGGGACAGGTTTTGCGTAGTATAATTTCTTAGAGGTCTTTTGATTCGAGTCATATGGAATTCACGTATACTTAGGTGGGCGATCGCTGTTTTTTCTGTGGAGAGGGTCAGGCAATCGTGCATTATACAGCCAGCAGCTTGATTTGAGCGCAGTTGTAAACATTATTAATATATCTTAATATATTAAACATTAATTTTTTTTCGCACCCTCCTTAATTTTTGTGCCCCAATGGAGTTAACTTCAAAAGAATTTAAGTCAGAATTAATATTAGAAGTCCAAGCCTGCCTGCAATTGGCAGTTCCTCTGGTAATTACTCAAATATTAGAAGCGGGCATTCCTTTATTGGATGGGGTGATGATGGGCCTACTTAACAGCCAAGCCTTAGCTGCGGGTGCTTTAGGTGCTGTTACCTTTTCTACCCTAGCTTCCGTTTGTCGTTCTATTCTTTCAGCAGCAGGTGCAAGCGTCGCCAATGCCTTTGGTGCAGGAAAAACAGATCAAGTCAGCCGTGCTACCAGTCAGGGAATTTGGTTAGCTGTGACAATGTGCTTACCTGTGATGTTTATCATTTGGCACTTTGACTCTATCCTGCTGCTGACTGGTCAAGAAAAAAACAATGTGTTATTGGCTCAAACATATTTGCGGTCTATTGTTTGGGGTTTTCCTGCTGCGCTCGGTTTTTGTATCTTAAAAGAAATTAGCTCTGCCCTCAATCGCCCCCAATTCTTAACAGTAGTTACGGTAGTTGGACTATTATTGAATGCAGCTGCTAATTACGTGCTAATGTTCGGCAAATTTGGTTTACCAGCCCTTGGTTTAGCTGGTATTGGTTGGGGAAGTACACTCATTCTCTGGCTGAATTTTATCGCTGCTGCTGCGTGGATTTACTTCGATGACCACTTTCAAGACTACCAGCTTGATCGCGCTCTGCATCAGTTCGATAAAGATATGTTTATAGATATCTTCCAAACTGGATGGTTCTTAGGATTGCAGTATGGAGCAGAAATTGGAGTATTCACTGCCACTGCTTTACTGATGGGGTGGTTTGGGACAGAGACATTAGTAGCCCATGAAATTACCATCGAGACTGAAAGTTTTGTCGAAACAGTATCTATAGGTATTTCCTATGCCATTACCATGAGAGTAGGACAGTTGAGGGGACAAAATAATCTTAGTGGTGCAAGCAGAGCAGGATTTGTCTGCATTGCGCTTGTTACTCCCTTTGTAAGCATCGTTGCACTAATTTTTTTGCTGTTTCCCGACTATATTGTGGCAATGTATTTGGACACCAGTAATCTGGATAATATCGAGATAGTTAAAACGGCAATTTCTTTTCTAGCTGTGGGGGCAATAGTTCAGATATTTTATTCTATTCAGACTATTGCCGCTGGTGCTTTAATCGGGTTGAAGGACACCAAAGTACCAGTGTTAATTACTATGCTAGCTTACTGGGTAATTGGTCTGGGTGGGGGCTATCTGATGGCATTCATTTTAGGTTGGGGTGCTATAGGTTTGTGGTTGGGTTTAGTATTAGGGCTGATGGTGGGTGCAATGCTTTTAACTTGGCGTTTTTATTTTTTGACTTCCGATATAGAATCAAAGTCCCTATCAGAGACGTAAGATTTTGCGTCTCTACATCCAGATTACAGCTACCATATTTCTTTAATTATGCTGACTTCCGAAGAGATAGAAAAGTTGATTAACAATGCACCGAAATGTGAAGTTCGTCCGAGTATAATTGACGGTTACGGGCTTTTTGCTAATGAGTTGATATTAAGTAGGTGGGCGCTAAAAAACACAACTAGATTAAGAAATGTAAATCGCTTAAAAGCTTATATTCAAAGCGTTTCTGGTGCTTTACATAAGTTTACGTAGTTCGGTTTAATTGTGCCTACCTACTTAGAAGGAGAGCAAATAATAGACTTTAGCTTTTCCAATTTTTACCAAGAGGTTAGATATGCCGATCAAACCGATGAATTTCTGAGGGAGGGTAAATTTATTGGAATTAGTGAGGAAATTTGTTTAACGGCTGAGGGTTCAACTAAGTTCGCAACAGTCAATCATTCTCGAAATCCCAATGCCGTGGTTGACCTTGAAAAACGCCAAGTATTTGCTTTGATAGATATTCAACCCAATGAGGAAATCACAATAAACGTGCGTTTGGAGCCAATGTCCGAGCGAGCAAAGCAATTATCGCCGTGGCTTTGAGCTATTTACTGCGATCGCCACTCACGACTAAATCAACACTTGTTCCTTTGCCATGCAGACTCGACTATTTCAGCAATAATCTCTGTGTATGTCACACCACCCAAACGTCCTATAATTACCAGGTCTGAGCGGATATAATGTAGCCCTGGTAGTGGGTTAACCTCCATAAACTGCAACACGCCACTAGCATTGCAACGCAGATCCACGCGGGCAGCGTCACGGCAACCAAGGGTATGGTAAACATCCAGGGCCAGCTGCCTTGCCTGTGCAGCCAGTGGTTCGGGATCTATGAGCAAGCGATAAGATACCCGTTCCAGATACTCGTCCTTGTTAAGGGTGGTATAGGCGAAAGCTTCCACTTGTCCTGTCAAAATGACTTCCATCACACCTACTACGTGTGAGTTGCTGCCGTTGCCAATAATGCCCACTGTTACTTCTCGACCGGGAAGAAAGGTTTCCACAAGTACGGACTGCTGAAAAAGTTCGTGTAACAATTCATAAGTATTTACTAGCTCCTCACGTTCTTTGACAAGAGAACGCCCTGTTACCCCTTTAGAACTGCCCTCCGCCACAGGCTTGAGGAAAAGTGGCATGGGGAGCGATATTGCTGCTGCTTCTTCTTTTGTACTCACGACTTCAAAGGGGGCTGTAGGTAAACCGCGATCGCGCACCACTCTCTTAGCCAGTGCCTTGTCTAACGTTAAGGCGCAGGTGAGCGGATCGGAAAATGTATAGGGTTGAGCGAATAATTCACAAACTGCTGGGACTTGGGCTTCCCGAGAGCGACCCTTCAAACCCTCAGCAATATTGAAAACTAGATCCCAGCGATCGCCCTTGGCCAAGCGTAGAGCTAGTTCTCTACCATTGCCAACACGTTCAACCTGATGACCTAACTGAAATAGTGCATCTTCCAGCCCGATGATAGTTTCTTCATCGTCGAACTCCATTACCTCAAAGGCACTGAAACCAGCCTGAAGGTAGTCTGTCTTCAGGTCATAACACAAACCAATTAATAACTCCATAGCCGTATAATTCCTGGTGAGAAAGCTTTCTTTGTTAGCTTTAAGTGAATGAAGATATCTCATCAACAACATCGAACCAGATAGGAGATTTATCGTCAGGAGAACCGTTATAGTTGGCAGTAATTTCTTCTCCTGCTTCTATATCTCGGTAGGCAATCAATTGCACCTCACCTTCGGCAAATTTTTTTACATAGTAAGTATTGGGATCGTAAGAATGGTTAAACAGTGACGCTAAACCCAGAGCGATCGCCGCAGCTTTATCTTCCCAGTCGTAGTAATAGTTGCCCAAAATTGTTTTATCTAGAAATTCAACCTGTTCTGCGGGTATAACAACAACTGGTGTTTTCTCAACGATCTCTCCTTGCAAAAAGCGCTTCTGTGCGAAGACACCCCGACCTTTTAGGTTTGTATTGCCCACAATCAACATTCCAACTACTCTCCTGCGATTACTTAGTTTTTTGGTTTGCCATCATAACAGTCTCACTCCCAATACGGTTTGGTTAAGAAAAGTTATTTGTGCAGACTAGATGGGGAAGAATTTTCTTCCTCATCCCCCTCATCCTCCAAAAGCTTAACCGAACCGTATTGGTCTGACTCCTACTCCACTGGATCTATATAGGTGTACGTGTTTCCTGCCCAATTTCGCATTGTAGCTGTACCCTTCTCATAATCAACTAGAGTCTCGGCTTGAATTGGTACTTTACCACCGCCGCCAGGGGCATCAATCACATAAGTTGGTACAGCATAGCCAGTAGTATGACCACGTAATTTAGAAATTAGATCAATCCCAGTTTGAACACTCGTTCGTAGATGGGCGGTGCCAACAACTGGGTCGCACTGGTAAAGGTAGTAGGGTCGCACGCGCAGTTTCAGAAGACCGTGAAACAGATTCTTCAACGCTTTTTCAGAATCATTCACACCTTTTAACAGCACGGTTTGACTACCTAGAGGAATACCACCATCTGCTAGGCGATCGCAAGCTTGTGCCACTGCCGGGGTAAGTTCCCGCACATGACAAAAGTGCAAAGACAGCCAGACACGATGTTTCCGAAGCAAGGCAACCAATTCTGGTGTAATTCGCTGCGGTAAGAAACTCGGCACGCGGGAACCAATCCGAATAAATTCAATATGCTCAATGGCACGTAACCGCCCAAGCAAATTATCTAAAGGTTCATCAGACATCAATAGAGGATCACCACCAGAAATCAGCACATCACGGATCTCAGTGTGTTCCTCAAGGTAAGCGACAATCGCATCCAACCGCCTTGTTACTGGGTACATCTCACCTTGGCTTACCAAACGAGAGCGAGTGCAGTAACGACAGTAGGCAGCGCAAGTGTCTAGGGCAAGCAGCAATACCCGGTCAGGGTAGCGGTGTACGAGTCCTGGCACTGGAGTGTCGTTATCTTCACCGCATGGATCTACCATGTCTGCTGTACTAACTATTAGTTCTTCTTTTTGCGGTATCACTTGTAAGCGTAGTGGGCAAAGCGGATCTTTTGGATCAAGTAGTGATGCAAAGTATGGTGTTACAGCTACAGCAAATTTATCTGGTGCGATTAAAAGTCCCTGTTCTTCAGTAGCACTAAGCCTTAATAACTGTTGAAAGTGTTCCAGCTTAGTCAACCGATGCCGCATTTGCCAGCGCCAATCATTCCAGCGTTCCTGGTTATAAGTCTCTCCCAAAATCTGACAAATTTCTTCACACCGAACATCGGTAACTAGAGGCTCTAGAATAGTGTTTTTGATCATGATTTAGAACTAAATTAACCTGAGAATAATCAAGAAAAAGTCAGAATTCAGGAGCGGAGTCAGAGCAGGGCGAAACTCCGGTCAGAATCAAGACGCTCTTGCTAGCTTGCTTCTCTAAGAGTTGCTATGCCGCAGACTTTACGCTACCCTACCAGTACGGAATTGAAACCCGCTACTCCTGTGCTATCGGCCAGTTGTCCAGAATTCACGCTCAATTCTGACCCAACTCTTGGAGAGGCTATGCCAACGACAAGCTGGCAGGCTCAGGGCATCGCTCTTAACGAACTTTGGGGGTTTAAGTCCTAGCCTTTGAAGAGCAGTGCGTTTTGATGCCTAAATCTAAATCCCCGGACGCTCGCAGACTCGCTACCGCAACGCTTTCACAAAACGTAATTGCGAATTGCGAATTGCGAATTGGTTTAACTCCTGAATTCTTTCTTGATAAACCAATCACAGCCTGGTTTATTTACCTACCGAATCCAGGTAAAGGAGAACTGTAAGCAATTCTGACCGAAACTCTTCCTTAAACAGGCAATAACCTCTGTGGCGTAGAAATATAAATAGTTTGGCTTGTTTGATGCCAGAGATGATGGCTGGTTCCGCCTCTGATAACTTCGATGCGAGGATTCCAGTCACCATTTGGCATATCCTGAGTACATTCTAGGTAATGAGCAAAAGCCTTAATAATTACCTTAGATTTAGATGCCTCAGCTTTGGAAGCGTGAATAGCTAGCTTTTTGTGAAGATGAGGTGGAATTCTAACACCGACTTGAATACAGGGCATGAAAACAAAGTTGAACTACTCTACAAATAATAACAAAAGTTTAACAATAAGTATCTTATTACACAGAATATACCTTTACTCTCATGCCTTTTAAGTTGATTCCCTATTTCTAAGAGAAAAATTCACTCTTAATTGTGGCATCAAGCTGGATGCCTTGCTTCATGAACGGCTTAAAGCTCTTGGTCAGATAGATAAAGGATCGTAGTCCCCATTGGCTCATGCGGGCTGCGATTACGGAATATGTGGAGCGTGAAGAAACAGATGAGCGGGAAAAACGTGAGGATGCAGAAAGGTGGGAACGCTACCAGACAAGCGGCAATGCGATTTCTAAGGAAGCGGTTGATAATTGGCTTGCTTCGTGGGGAACTGAAAGCGAGCTGCCATGTCCCAAGTAGTCTGGTTGCCTGAAGCCCTGGAGGATCTAATACGGCTGCGAAGTTTTCTTGAAGATAAAAGCCTGGAGGCTGCGAACCGCGCTGCTACGGTGTAGCTTACTGTAGGTATCGCTGTTTCCTCTCTACGAGACGCTGAACGCGAAAGCTTGTATTTTATCAGAGCGATCGCCTTCCATCTAAGAGCGATGCCTGCGGTGGTCATTGCGTTGCACTGAGCGGTCGTTGTGAGCTTGTCGAAATGCGGTAAACTACGCTATTATGGCAATGCTACTTGAACCAACCTCTGCTGTAATCGGGTATATCGCTCCTGCGACTTTGTAGAACGAATGCACATACTGATCGCCTTCTTGCTGCCAATAATAATCGCCAGCTTCTTGGCACGAGTTAACCCTGTATAAAGTAAATTCCGAGTCAGCATCATGTAATGTTGCGTGTACAAAGGCAAAATTACTACTGGGTATTCCGACCCTTGTGACTTATGGATGCTAACGCTCCAGGCTAAAGCAAGCTCATTCATGTCAGCATAATCATAAGTAACATCGCGTTCTTGATACTGAACGATTACTTCCTGTTCTTCAGTATCAATAGTAGTAATAAATCCCACATCGCCGTTAAAAACTTCGCGTTGATAATCGTTGGTTAATTGAATTACCCTGTCACCAACTCTAAAAATAGTCCCACCCCTGGTTACTTCAATTTTTTCAGGACTAGGTGGATTAATTAACTGTTGTAGTACATTATTGAGATTGCGTGTACCGACTAATCCCCGTGACATTGGTGCAAGCACTTGTACATCAGTAGCAGGGTGAAAACCAAGTTTGGGAACAAAATCAGTAATCAACTCACTAATTGCTTGTACCCCATGTTCTGCTTGTAATCCTCCACCATGCCACAGACAATCAGATTGAGGTGTGTCAGAAATTGATTCAATATTGGGATATTGCCCCCGATTAATTTGGTGCGATGCAGTAATGATTTTGCTAGTAGCAGCTTGGCGAAATACTTGAGTGAGGCGCACCACAGGTACTTGACGCGAATTAATTAAATCAGCCAGCACGTTACCCGCCCCCACTGATGGTAATTGGTCAATATCTCCCACTAACAATAGTTGGGCATTGTCTGCCACAGCTTGAACCAAAGAGTATGCTAGAAATAAATCCAGCATACTGGCTTCATCTACAATAATTGCACTATGGGGTAAGGGGTTAGTGCGATCTCTTTTAAAACTGCGAGTTCTGGGGTCAAATTCCAAAAGGCGATGTATCGTTTTTGCCTCCAACCCTGTCATTTCGCCTAATCTTTGGGCAGCCCGTCCAGTTGGTGCAGCCAGGGCAATTGATTTACCCATTGCCTTCCACAAACTGACTATGGTGCTAGTGCAGAATGTCTTACCGACACCAGGGCCACCTGTAATTACGGTGAATCGAGAGTAAGCAGCCGTCTCTACTGCTTGTTGCTGTTCGGGTGATAGCGCAACTTTTACTGCGTGGCTAAAACGTTCCAACCAAGTGCGGACGCGAGGAATATCAGAACTGATGGGGTAGGAGAGGCGTTCTCGTACCAATTGGGCTAAGTTTTGTTCAGTGTAGAAGTAAGTAGGTTTGTAGCAATTGAGCGTTTTATCAGCATCACGTTCTCTAATTAGCTCATCTTTCAAAGCCATATCTTTAATAGTTTGAGCGATCGCATCTTCTGTTGGTTGATGCTCCTGGGTAGTGAGCAGTTTGATCACGTTCTCACTCAGTTCGCTCTGTGGTAAGTAGCAATGTCCATCTTCTGCTGCTTCACTCAATACATGGGTCATCCCTGCACAGTAGCGAAACTCGGAATCTGCGGGAACCCCCAAATTACGGGCTATTTTATCAGCAGTTAAAAAACCAATGCCATAGATATCAGTCGCTAACTGGTAAGGATTATGGGTAACTGTATCTATGGACTTATCCCCATATTGCTTGTAAATTTTGACTGCGTAAGTGGTGCTAACGCCGTGACCTTGGAGAAATACCATCACTTCTTTGATGGCTTTTTGCTCATTCCAGGCTCTTTGAATCATGGCAATCCGCTTTTTGGCGATGCCGTTGACTTCGCTCAAGCGCTCGATTTGGTTTTCAATAATATCTAGAGTTTCTATCCCAAAATGAGCAACAATCCGTTTAGCCGTCACAGGGCCAACACCTTTAATTAGACCGCTACCTAAATACTTCTCAATGCCTGTAAGTGTCGCTGGTTTGGTTTCTTTGTAGTTAACAACTTGAAACTGCAAACCATACTGGGGATGTTCCCGCCAAAAACCAGTTAATTGCAGCGTTTGTCCTGGCTGGATATCTGCAAAGCTACCAGTAATTGTAGTTAGTTCCTTTGCACCAGAGCGTTGCAAACGTGCCACAGTATAACCTGACTCTTGACTGTAATAGGTCAGGCGTTCTACTACTCCGGTAATTGATTCGTGCTTGAGAGTCGCGTTGACTTGTTGCTGGTTTGGCAGGGGCGTAGTGGACATCACTTTCAGGAAACGGCGTAGCTATTGTACTCGATACACCAGAAGTCATAGGATGAGCTTTATTAAGACAGTGATGTTTTAAGAATCTCTGTGGCTTTAGCCCTGAGAGTGTTAAAGAGAATAGCGATGCCTACGCAATTGGGAATTGGGCATTGATATATCGCAAATAAAGGGTTTAAGACCCCAATCAAAACACGTGGCGCCAGTTTCAGTCGGGGCTTAAATCCCCCGGAGTTGCTCCTCTTCTCCCTTGGCGCTAGCCCCTCCCAATGTGAGAAGGGGAGACGCTAAAAGCGATAGCGAAGCGGTAGCGAGTCAGACGCTCCTACGTCGCTAACGCTACGCTATCGAGCGTCTGGGGAGACCCCTTGACGTTAGCCTCTCCCAATGTGAGAAGACCGCACTCTTCTTCTCTGCCAGACGCTACGCGAACGTCTGAAACTGTCTAAAATGTTTGAATGCGTGAATGCGTGAATTTTGAATTGTTAATTCCCCCCTGCTTATTACTTATGCCGCATAGAAAACCAACGTCCGCAACTCGATACTCTCGCGTGGTGGGGCATTTGGCTGACTTGTTGGGTCATCGAATGCAGTGTGGGCGGCGAAGCGCGCCAAACCTTCTTTTGCTGAGTCAAAACATTTGATGAGTAGCGCTTCGTTTCGTTGCATTTGCGGAAAGTAGAACCACCGATGTTTCGGATTGTATGTGACTGCGTAGGTTTCGCCAACGCGATCGCGATACACAAGATCGGTAGCTACGAGGTCTGTCGGTGCGATACTTTGGGCATCACACACCGCTAATGGAGACTCTTGTACTGGCTCTGCGATCGGTCGCCAGAGGTTGATTACACTGAATCTGTGCCGCAGAAGCTCATCGGGGTCTTCAGTACCAATTGCTGTCAACACAGCACGGGCGCGACTATAGCCGGACTTGGCGGTGAAGTCATTATGTACGCCCCTTACTGGTGTCCTTATGCCTTGCTCACCCTGCTTCGCTCGTTCGGCATTCCGCAGGTTGTGATCAAACACTATCACTCTTTGGGCACCTGTCAAATCCTTGAGGAATTTCTCGGCTTCAGGGTAGTAAACGCCGCGCACCTCATCATGATCGTAAAAATCTTTAACAGTGCTGTGCTGTTCGACCAAGGCGAATCCCTGTTGATCTAAGGACACATCTTCTGAGATTGTCCGAGCATTATAGATAGGGAGTGTGTGTACCTCATACTTCTCGCTTCGCTGTGGAATACCTGGCGGTGGTTCGTAGGTGTAGTTGACAGGTTTTTCTGCTGTCGGAGTGAGGTAATGGAGTTTTCCCTCAACGTGCGGTATATCTTGGAATAATTGACTGTTCACGCTCATAGGTTAAATCTCCCAGTGAATTCAACAATGGTTTAGCGATCAGGAACTCTAACCTATTCCCTATTTTTGAGCCGAAACAACGGGAGTAGGCGCACCAAGAATCTTGGCAAATCTTTCTAAATAGAAGCTTGCAGGATTTTCCACAGCCCGAATTGACTCACGATCGCGCACAGTATTCCACCATTTCTGCAAACGAGGGGTTTCTGTTGGTAAGGTGAAATTGCGAAAGTGTTCTAGGAGAGGTAAGCGTTCAAACCAAGGATAGAAGCTGATATCAACTAAACTCAGCTGATCCCCTAACCAATAAGGGCCATTACCAGAAAGCTTACCTAGTCCTTCTTGCTCAATGTACAATAGCGATTCCAAAAACTCTCTTTGTCCTTGTCCCTGTTCTTGAGCATCTTTACCACGTAAGAATTTGTTAAAGGCGGGTACAAAGCGAGTGTTGGCATAGTCGATCCAGATCCGAGCGATCGCTTTAGCACCTGGACTGGGGGGTAATAAAGGTGGTTCTGGGAAGACTTCATTGAGATATTCGTTGATGATGGCAGACTCATAAATTTCGATATCCCCATGTTTGATGGCAGGGACTTTGCCGTAACGCGAAATCTGTGTGTAGCTATCTGGTTTGTTTTGTAAGTCAATTTCAGTACTGCTAAAGTCAATTCCTTTTTCTAGTAAGACCACACGAGTTCTTTGGGAGAAGGTGGAGGCTTTGGCAAAGTAAAGTTGTATGGTGCTCATAGAATACTTCCTTGTAAACAACTGCGTGTCTACGCAATATCGCTAGACATTGCCTAGTTGAGACACAAGAGTGCGATCGCATAGTGGATATTATACTACGCCTTATCAGTCGAATTATCGTATAATACTTTTTATTTCTACAAGCCGCATATTCGTAAGCGAAGAAGACTCATGATACAAGCCCTAAATTTATTTATGGACAACGTAGAAACAATTGTGCAAATTAAAAAGTAAAAAGATAATCCCCCTAAATTTATTTAGGGGATAAGATTCACGGACGTATTGTTTCTCGCGCTATGGCTTCTCGGAAAGTAACAAATGTTTTTACTTCGTTCCATAAATAAATTCAGGGGCTACCCTTTGCGGGAGCAACGCTACCGCGAATGGGAACGCTGTTCGCGTTCAGACCGTTTTCTTTTTCTTTATGAGTCAATACGGTTCAGTTAAGGCTAAAACTCTCATTTTTTTAACGAACCGCCAAGAACGCCAAGGACGCAAAGAGAAGAAAGAAATGCTTAACTGAACTGTATTGCTTTATGAGTGCCTTTTTACTTTTTACTTTTGCCTTGTTCGGTGACGCTCGAACCTTACCCGACCCAGCGAGACTGTCACCAGTCTCGCTGAGTTTAATGCAACGCCTGCACTTGGTGTCTGAGTCTAGAATCTCCCCAATGAAATTAGGGGGAGTATGTCAAGTCTCCTAGTAAGAGTGAATATTATCTGGAACTAGAATCTGTTAGGGACTTCCAGAAAATAAATTATCCAATTTATTTCAGATTATATTTTTCTTACTCCCCCAGGTAAGAGCCCCCTTGCTTACACACTGATTGGTTATTTTTTTATTGGGAAGTCCCTTACTTCATTAGGATCGCTATAAGCCGAGACTTTTTCGCGCTTACGAGCCAGACCTGCTAAACCGGCTAGACCAAGTAAACCTAGCCAACCCCAATTGAAACCGCGATCGCTAGTTCCTTGGGCAGTTGTGATGCCTGTATTGCTGTTAGTACCTGTAGTTCCAGTCCCAG
>CAZZZY010000046.1:0-16387 GCA_964658545.1 uncultured Acetobacteraceae bacterium
TATATTTATTATTAAAATGCTGCAATTTATTCATTAGAGAGTTAGCTAGTGACACAAACAACTCAATACGCACACTACATGCAGGCTGACCAACGCCCTAGTATTAAAGAGCCGATAGAACTCTCACCTTTAGTCGGTAACTGGGTCAATACTAAATCGGATACTAATTATTTGGTGCGAGTGGTTTTGACTGAACAAGACGGTCGCCTTGTATTTCAGGGTTATGGAGCTAACGAACCCTCACCAATTGACTGGGGTAAAGTTGAGGCAACGCCTTACGCTGTAGGAAGCTCACTTACAGCAGGGGGATTCCACGCTTTTTACAAGCTAGACGGGATTGAGACACATCTGGTGGCAAACCAAAAATTGGGAATCTTGGTCATTCAGTCCTATACCCGCTACGTAGATGGTAGTGGTCGAACTGATCATTTTGCCCGTGAGTTTTTTCATCGCTAGTAAGAAGAGGAAGATTTCAAGATGGAACGAAACGAAATTTACGGTAACCAGCCCAAGGACACTGTGATTGATTTCACGCCTTATTTAGGAAGCTGGATAAACTCCAACACAAAGACTACATGGATAGAGAAATTTACTCTAACTAAGCATAATGAGCAAATTATTATGCACGCTTATGGTGCCCAGTCCCTCAAAGATTGGGGTGAGACTGAGGTAACACCGTTTGTAGATAATATCAATGAGAAGGCTTTCTGTGCAAGATACGATCACGATTCAGTAGAATCCTTGTTGGCAGCGAACATGAACAAAGATTTGTGGGTCATTGCTGCGTTTCACAAGTTCAAGGATGGTAGCCAACCCAATTTTCTGTGTCGGGAGTTTTACTATCGGCCGGACTAAGATGAAGTTCCTCCTTGCATTTGTACTAAAAAAGCTTATAAGGCTTGCTGTACAAAAAATCTAAAGGTTAACACCTAAGACACTGTACCCATCTAAACGCTGGAACTAAAAGCCTTGTCACTACCCATATTTTTCATGGGACTAGGTGATAAGGGATTTCCAAAAAATAAAATCCTCAATAAAGAGGAATAATAATCATTGTAGAAAGTGGGGAGTCAGGGCTGCTATCGGTAGCCCTGACTCCCCTTTTTGTAATAACAGGACTTAAACATTTTTGAAACAGAAACAAGCCCCCAATCCATACATAGCTAAGACTAGCCCTTTCAAGGTGACTGGTAAAATCTCTTTTTTCTCTCTGCGTTCTCTGCGTCTCTGCGGTTTGAAAGTAATTAATTTAACCTTATTAGGCGCAGAGAACGCAGACTAAAGAGATTAAGGAGGAATTTTTTGACCAAAACTTTTACCCACCTTGAAAGGTCTAGTCCTGATAACAAGGAAAATACACCAAAGGCTTAAAAATGTTTGAAACCTAGATATAAGTAGGTAGGCATAATTAAACATAAAATAAAATCCTAGTTCGTAGTGAGCGATTCATCGCTCAAAACAATGATTATCAGGATTAAAGTCCCGACTACAAACTTTAATTTATTTGCACCTAGCGACTTAGGACTCATATTTATATCCAACTACTTAACTGCGCTTTTTCTGTTATTTTGAGTTGAGCAATTATCGAGTATTCATCCAAAAAAACATCTATACTAAACTCATATATAGTTAGAATAGTCTGTATATTTTTATTATAAAATATCTCATTTATCTCCTATGAATTATATTTCTAATATAGACAAAGCTGTCTATATGCAACTGGTTATATCCATGATATTTCAATGTTAATTTTCGTGATTGTTATTAATTTTACTATTATTAATTACCGCTATTGTTAGGATTTTAAAATCAAGGGACTCAAAGAATTTTTCTTCTAAGAATACAAAGCCTCGAAGAATCTTTTTTGTGTCGCTTGACAAATTAAATGACCATTTGCCAAATTAGTGTCGATATAGAGCCAGAGAAGGAGTTTCATTAATCTTTGCGGTCGTGCTGTTAGTAGCAAAAACTGTACTTCTTGAGATCCGCACTACTCGGATTAAAGATTTCGGCTATTGCTTATCTAGAGCAGGTTTTAGGCTACTAAATAGAGCTAACAAATAATTTACCAAGCAACACCGCGCCTTCTAACTCCTAAATCTTGACTCTTTTGTATTAATCTTCAGTACGAGGAAAGGCATGAAAAATACTCAAGTAACAATCAACGAACCACTCAACGAAACAGCTTGTAAACATAGCCAAAATAAATTGGGTGACAAGAAAAAACTAACTTGTACAAAATCACCACAACCAGGTGCAAACCAAGGAAATTGTCCTTTAGACGGAGCGATGGTTTCTGTCGGAGCTATCACTGATGTTGTTCATTTGGTACATGGTGCTGTTGCTTGTACTCATAATCCTTGGGCGACTCATGGTAGCCTCTCATCAGGCTCTCAATTATACCAAACTGCTTTTACTACTGATTTTGGTGAGAATAATATCGTTTTTGGTGGTGAAAAGAAACTGTACAAAGCTATTGTCGATGTTGCTCAACGCTATAATCCTGCGGCTGTTTTTGTCTACGCTACTTGTATTACTGCTTTGATTGGTGATGATATCGATAGTGTCTGTAAATTGGCTGCACAGAAAATTGATATTCCGGTTGTCTATGTAAATTCGCCTGGATTTCTTGGGAGTAAAAATTTAGGTAATCGCATCGGCAATGAGACTTTATTGAAATATGTAATCGGAACGGCAGAACCAGAATTTATCACTCCTTTCGATATCAATATTGTTGGTGAGTACAATGTTGCTGGTGATTTGTGGAATGTTTTACCACTGTTCAAGAGATTGGGTATACGCGTTCTCTCCAAAATTACGGGTGATGCACGCTATAAAGAAGTTTGCTATGCTCATCGTGCCAAGTTGAATGTAGTCATTTGCTCAAATGTAGTGCTGCCAATGGCACAAGCAATGCAAGAACTTTATGGTATTCCTTATATTGAAGAATCTTTCTTCGGTGTGGAAAACTTAAACCATTGCTTGCGAAATATTGCCGCAACATTAGGGGATAAATATCTTCAAGAACGTACAGAATTGTTGATAAGAGAAGAAAACGCAGCCCTGGATATTGCCCTAGCTCCCTACCGTGCCCTGTTGAAAGGCAAGCGGATTATTCTTTCTACTGGTGGTGTAAAAATTTGGTCGATTATTTTAGCTGCCAAAGATTTAGGAATGGAAGTGATTGCTACCACTAACGCCAAGACTACAGAAGAGGAGAAAGCCAAAATTAAACAATATCTTGGTCAAGATGGCATTGTTTTGCCCCAAGCAAACCCTGAAGTCTTATTGCAGGTACTAAAAGATACTAACGCTGATGTGATTATTACTGGAAGTGGCAATAAATATACAGCACTCAAAGCACAAATTCCTTTTTTGGATGTTAACCATGAACGCCATCATGCCTACGCTGGTTATATAGGGCTGGTGGAACTGGCACGAGAATTGTATAAAGCTTTGTATAGTCCAGTGTGGGAGCAAGTCAGGAAACCTGCTCCTTGGGATGAAAAAATCAACTATGATGTCGCTTGACAAATAATTTGTCAAGCGACATTATCGCACGACCAATCTTTTTTACCACAAGTTGCCTCAATCTCTTTAATGTAATTTATATTGCAAATTATTACTCCGTAAGGTCTTCTTGGCGAGTTGGGTGGGTGTTGAAATAGGCACGATCAAAGGATTGCCCCAGAATCTCCTGACCAATTGAAGACAAAACGCGATCGCAATTATCGTGTAATACGTAAAAGGATAAATCTCGCAATATTCGCTCCACAGGACTCGGTTTAATCAAGGAGCGAGACCCACAAGCATGTATGCAGTCGTTCACCGTTTCCAAAGCCAGTTGTTCAGTTATGTAACGAGCGCGATTGCCTGCTTGTTTTGCCCCTAAGACCTGGCCTGTTTCCCAAAGAGTGCCTACTTGCCGCAGCCATAAATGCATAGTATCTATATTAATTGCTGCCTTAGCAATTCGGTGTTGTACGTAGGGATCGTGTGCTTTTTGCTGTTTGTTGATGTATGCTAAAGTATAATCATAGGCTCCTTCAGCAGCTCCTAGAAAAGCGGCGCCATACTGAGGTGTAAACCGGGTTTGCCACTCCTGTTGGATGTATTGTCCTGGATAGCCAATCAAGTTTTCTTTAGGGATGAAAGTACCTTCAAAGCGAACTAAGTAACTTACTGTACCTCTCATCCCAATTGGCTGCCACCAACTATCATCAAAGCTAATACTGGGGTCAGATAAGTCGCAGCCTAGTAACAATACTGATGTCGGTGAGCCATTGCTATGACGCGCTCCCCCAGGCCCTGCTGTGTTGACCAAGAGAATTGCCCACTGTGCTTCTGGGGCACTTGTGGCGAATACCTTTGTGCCATCAATGATGTATCCCTCATCTACCACTTGCACACTTGTGCCAAAGCTGGCATTTTGACCTGGAATCTGAGATTGGGGTTCTCCACTCCAAGCTGCCCATTTCTCGCCACGTTGGACAATACCCTCAAACCAGCGTTTTTTCTGGGACTCATTACCCATAGCTGCTAGTAAAACTTGGGCATTTGCGTGTCCTTCCCAGCAACGGGCTAGGGATAAATCCACTTTTGCCAGTTCCTTAGTCATCATCCACAGGGTAAAGATATCGCAATCATGTCCTAACCCTAGACCACCGTATTCAGTTGGCACAACAGGCGCATTGAGACCTGCTTGAAAAAGGTCTTCAAAATCTTCTCTTGGGAAGCTAGCATTGTGGTCATAACCAGCGGCACGAGAGGCGAACTTATCGCGTGCAAGTTGGCTAATGCGCTCAATTAGAGTTTGCTTGTTGAGAGTTATATTGAATATCATTTAATAGAGTTTCATAGACTTGTTTTTAGTTGCTAATCTTAAATATTGCACTAGTTCATTTATTGCAATTTGTGTAAGTAGGTTATTCCTGGTTTCTTCCAGTGGGATGCAAGATATAAGTAAATAAATCATCAATAACTCGATTAGCTGATAGATAGCTACCAGTGAGCCAATAAAAATCATCAACTACATAAACTTTACCCTGCCTGACAACATTAAGCTTTGACCACAAAGGTTCTGCCATGAGTTGATTGACAGCTATCTTTGACTGTGCAGGGTCTTTGAAGCCGTAGCGCACTATAAATAGGATATCTCCATCTATCTGAGTAAGGACTTCTGAAGAGATATTGTAGCCAACGGGGTTGCCCGCTTTTTTTTGAGTTGCTTTAGCATCCAGATTTTGCGAAGGAGGACGGATTAGACCAGCATCCTCTATGATCACTCCAGAGAATGAACCCTTGGTTAACGGGTTAATTGTCTCTGGGATGAGACGCACGACGGAAACTAAAGTTTTTTTGAGTCGGGAACCCATCTTTTGTTTGAATTCGGCTATGCGTGCCTTATAATCGTCCATCAAACGTTTTGCTGCCTCGGTTTGACCCAGAGCTTTTGCTGCTGGCATAAACGGTTGTTTCCAGTCTCCATTGCTTTCCACCTTAAGCAGAACGGTGGGTGCAATGTGAGACCATAAACTGTAAGTATCCCGATTCCGAATCGTGCCCAAGATCAAGTCCGGCTTAAGAGTCATAACCTTCTCCATGTTCGGCGGCGTCTGAACCGTGCCAATGTCTTCAATACCGGGGTGCTTATCTTCTAACCCTAGCCCCTGGAGAGTTGAAGCCAGACCTGGAGCACCCACCAGGTTGACTCCCAGAGCTAGAGGTATTTCCACTAGCCACGGATCTATCACCACAACTCGCTGAGGATGGACAGGAACTAGAGTCTGACCCATTGCGTGTTGGACTACGTGAACAGCTACAGGTGATGTTTGACTTGAGGGAACAATAGCTAGGTCGCGGGTCGGTAATTGACGACCAAAAAAGCTGCAAGCAGAAATCACCAAGAGCAAGAGCAGCACAATGAAGTAGAACTTAGGCATATATAGTCACGAAGATACAGGTGATGTTAGAGCGATCGCGTCTTGGTTGTGCAAGAGGAATCCGGGGTATATACGCCCCTAAAGAATACTTGTTAATTTGTCAAATTTCGAGAAACTAGTTGAGATGTCTGCTCACCCCCAATTGAATTACGCAAGCAATTACAGACTGCTTAAACCACAAGTATTTCCGCTTTTCAAGCGTGCCATTCATGACTCTAAATATTTGCGATGACTTCCCCAGTCTTGCTAATGTCATAGCCACGGAGAATTTGTAATTGCGAGTAATGATATCAAAAAAATTTTGCCTTTTGCAAGTAAATTTGCCATACGCATGATATTCTTGCTGTGGACTGAGTGCCCTGCCGTAGCAGCCTTTTATCTTTTTTTAGTGAAACTAGTGTCGATCACTTTGTGTACTTCTGGATCTGCTTGAGCTACTTGACTAGAAATTCCTTTGTATAAATCATTGGCGTAAAACACAAAACCACGGGAGTCTTGATATTCAATGGGGGCGGTTATTTTCCCATCTGCGATCGCAGCGTGATCCTCGGAGTTAGCTGAATCTAGCAATTCGTTAATTACCTGTAGCGCAAATCCTGGTTTTGAGCGTTGAGTCTCTGGCAAAGCTGCGATCGCTCCATCAACTGATTGCATTGATGAAGCAAAATTAGTTTTAACTTTGCTATCTTTGGGACTAGATTTCACTAAATCTTGCAAACTCACCAGTGTGGCCTTGGTATGCGACCGTTTAAATCCCAGATGTTGTAAGAGACAGCACTATTGAGCTTTATTTGTGTTTTTTGGAAGTATCTCAAACCTGTTCTATAAACTACTCTTTTTTTCTTTAACAGCACAGCATATTAATAATTAGTGAAATATCTCCTGCTAGTTGGACTATATAGGAATCCTACTTGAATCTTGCTCAGTATACTGAGCAAGAAAAGTAAACACAATAAATATCAAAAAATTAACTTTAAAGATAAAACTTATCTTCGAGCATGGGATTCTCCAGACCTTGGTATATTTATTAAATAGGATGTAATTTTTTACCAGATCATAAATTTAATATTTTTGGAGGAAATAATGCTAACGAAAATTCCTGTTGAGAAAATTCTTGAGCGTGCCTTGATGGGGTACGATTTATCTCCCGAAGAGGGAGTGATTTTGTTGCAACAAACGGAGCCAGAAGCGATCGCAGCAATCCGTGCTACATCTGATACACTCCGTCACACGCAAGCAGGCGATACCGTTACATACATAATTAACCGAAATATCAACTTTACTAATATTTGTGAGCAGCACTGTAGTTTTTGTGCTTTCCGTCGAGATGATGGTGATGCCGGTGCATACTGGTTAGATTCGGCGCAAATTTTGGCAAAAGCGACAGATGCGGTGCGACGAGGGGCGACGGAAATCTGTATGCAGGGTGGGTTAAATCCACAAGCACAGATAAATGGTAAATCTTTACCCTACTATCTCAAGGTAGTAGAAACCATCAAGCAGGAATTTCCACAGATTCATCTCCATGCTTTTTCTCCCCAGGAAGTGGAATTTATCGCTAGACTTGATGGACTTGAGTATGCTGATGTGATTATTGCTTTGCGCGATGCTGGTGTTGGCTCAATGCCGGGAACAGCAGCAGAAGTATTAGATGATGAAGTTAGGCGGATATTGTGTCCAGAGAAGATTAATACAGCCACTTGGCTAGAAATTGTCAGCACCGCTCATAAATTAGGTTTGCATACCACTAGCACCATGTTATCTGGGCATATTGAAACCCATGAGCAGCAAATCGGACATTTAGAAAAATTGCGATCGCTCCAAAAAACTGCCATCAATCAAGGATATCCCGCAAACATCACAGAGTTTATTTTATTACCCTTCGTTGGTCAAGAAGCGCCCAAACCCTTACGTCGCCGTGTCGGACGCGATCAACCAGTTTTAAGCGATGCACTGCTGCTAGGGGCTGTGGCGCGGATTTACTTGGGTAATTGGATTCCCAACCATCAACAGAGTTGGGTAAAATTGGGGCTTGCAGGTGCAACCGAAGCCTTAGTTTGGGGTTGCAACGATATCGGCGGCACATTGATGGAGGAACATATTACCACAATGGCAGGTGCTTTAGGTGGTACGTGTATGGAAGTGGAAACCTTGCAAGGTGCGATCGCTTCTTTAGGACGACCTTACCAACAACGTAATACTCTTTATCAAAAAGTTAGGAGTTAGGAGTAGCCCAAAAATTCCTCTTCCATCTCTTTCAGGACTAGCCTTTAAGTAAATTCTAGTTGAAAAATGTCAATATATTGAAAGAGGAGGAGAAAGTTATTTTATTTTAAAAAACTCAAAAATTCGTTGATGCCTGAATCCTTCAATTTGAGGCTAGACTAATGAGCATTTTTTCAAAAATTCTCAACACAGGCTCCTCTCCATTGTCTCTAGTAAAAATACTATAATTCGGGCGAGAATTGATTTCAATCAACCAATATTGGTTCTCTCGATCTAAGACAATATCTAAACCACCATAATCAATGTCTAATTCTTCAAAAATTGGTTTAGCGAAATTAGCAATCTCTGACCATATTTGTAGATCATTAATATACTTGGCTTTTGCACCATCCCAGTGGAGAGGGCTGAGGTTGCCTACAAATGTTGCATTAGTTTTATCTTTTTCATAAAGTAGAACTAATTCTTTATTTAAGAAAACGGCTCTATATTCAGATTTTATGTGAATAAATTCTTGAGCGATCGCAACATAATCATACTTTTTATAATTTATATTAAAAATCTCTTTTAAAGCCGTTTCAATTTCATCTGTATTATGACATAAAAAGACGTTATGTCCACCAGAACCAGAATTCCTTTTAATAATCACGGGTATTTCAAAGTTTTCTTTGATTTCTAATATAATATCTTGAAAGCTTGGGAATTTTAAGTAACCCTTGTATTGGAGGTCACAAAAAGGGGAAAGAAAACCTATTGTCCAAGGAAGTTTAACTTTTTTCTTTAAAATATGGTAAGTGTATTCCTTGTCTTGGACAATTTGTGTTATTGCCTGATTTATGATTGGAGTACTATAATTACAAAAATAATGTTGTTTATTATTCAGTGTTATTTTTACTAAGTTTTCAGCCGGATGAATAATTTCATAGCTGATGTTCAAGTTTTCACAAGCTTTGAGCAATAGCGAAAGATTATCTAACATAAATACTTGAAGTTAAACGTCCAAATTAAGTTTTGACATGAATTATTACATAACACATACTTTGCTCGAATTGATAGATATAGGACTCATATTTGATTTTTGAAATACACGTAGGGTGCGTTAGCCTATGGCGTAACACACCCTACATATACTAAGAATTTTTCATAAATCAAATGCATACCGCTATATCAATTCAACACTTTTATAATGTGCCTTACGAATTACGAAGTTGTTTGCCGCTTAAAAATTACTATCTCAGTACCGACAACTGGGTTACGCGCTATCAGCTTATCTTGGGAGTCAATAATTTCTAAATGGGTAAAATCAAGTTCTTGAGAGCGTTGTAATATCTTTGCAGCTAGTTTGTCCTGCTGAGATTCTTTGAGAGTGTACCAATCATCACTAATTTTGACAGTCAGATTACTGGTGCGGAAGTTGGCTTGAATTGACTTTATCAGACCAGAGGCAATGCGATCGCTAATTTCAGCTACCTGATTTTCAATAGCCGCAATCAAGGCTTGTTCTGGTGTTAATTCTATAATCGGTGTCGGCGTTGGTGTGGGAATTGGTTCCGGTTCTGGCGTTGGTGATGGCGGAGTTTGTACTTCTGGTGGCGGTGTAATTTCCTCTGCTGGCTGTGGTTCTGGTACAACTGACTCCGGTGGAGTAGTTATCGTTGGTGTTGGTGCGGGAACCTCTTCAACGGAGGGAAGTGTTGCTACTTCAGTAGGTTTACCAGTAAAGACAGTCGCAGTTGTCCAAACGAGAATTACAGCAATTCCCGTAACAATTCCCGTCAAAGCTGTGTCTGATAACTTTGTTGACAAATTTGATGGTAAAAATAAGCGAATTGTCCTTAACAGTCCACCCCATCGCACCTGAAGCTGCTGGAAAAAGCTGGGTGTTTCCTCAGTACCCGGTGGGGGTACTGTCTCCAGTTTGTCCACTGTTGTTTCTAAAACCCCAATTGTTCCTCGGAGAAGTTGGATAATTTTAGCCTTCCAAATTGGCTGAACTCTCTGGTAAGGTTTTTGGGGAGGTTGAGTTACTGGCTTATCCGTCGGTTTTGACTGATTGTCTTGTGACATAGAACTTTCACCAAAAGCAGCGAATCAAAGACAAACAACGTACATTAACATGAGTTTGACGAAGCTCTCCCTATCTTGAACTAAAGTTCAAAATTCTCTCCGAGTGGGAGAGGGAGAGATTTTGCGTAGTAAAATCTCTTAGAGGTCTTTTGATTCGGCTAATTAGGCGAACACTATATGACCCGTCGAACTCACGTTACATTATTACTGATGCTGCCTCTTTTGCATTAATCTATCATTTCATTGCCCATTCCTTCTGCGAAAACTGACTATTTATTAAATTTGGTGATTTATGAACCTCAAACGCCGTCAATTTTTATTTTTAAGTAGCCTCAGCACCATTACAGGACTTTTTGCCTGGATGTTAGTTCGTCAAAATAACCAAAGTGCTGATATTACCGATTCAACAACAGCTATAGCCGCTAACCCACCCAAAAAAGACTTGTTATTACGTTTTGTGTCTGTGGCTGATACAGGGACTGGGGCTAAAGGACAGTATGCTGTAGCTGGGGCAATGAATGCGTATCACAAAAAAAATCCTTATGATTTAGTTGTTTTAGCTGGAGACAATATTTACAACAACGGTGAAATTGAGAAGATAGGCGAAGTTTTTGAGCGTCCTTATCAAGCTTTGCTGAAGCGAGGTGTGAAATTTCAGGCTTGCTTAGGTAATCACGACATTCGTACTGCCAATGGTGAGCCACAAGTCAAATATGCTGGCTTTAATATGAAGGGACGTTACTATACATTTAAACGGAATCAAGTACAATTTTTCGTTTTAGATACTAACAGTAATGCTGATTGGAAAAACCAGCTTCCTTGGTTAGAAAAAGAATTAAGTCTTAGTCATGCTCCTTGGAAAGTGGTATTTGGACATCATCCGATTTATTCATCGGGTCAGTATGGGACTAATCCAGATTTTATTAAAACTTTCACTCCTCTATTTAAAAAATACGGAGTTCAACTTTATATCAATGGTCATGAACATAGTTATGAACGCACTCGTGCTATTGATGGCACAACTTATTTAATTTGTGGTGCAGGTGCTGGTAATCGTCCTGTAGGGCGTTCTGAGTGGACAGAGTATTCTACCAGTGATTTAAGTTTTGCCTCTTATGAGGTGTATAAAGATAGAATAGAAATAAGTGCGATCGCTACTGATAATCGTATTTTTGATCAAGGTATTATTCAGTTGAAATCAGCGTAATTATTATGAAAGTCAAGCGCTTGAAAATGCAATCCTTCCGTGGAATCGGCGATTTGACCCTGGAATTTGATCTAACGGAACCTATTGTGCTTATTGGTATCAACGGTGTAGGTAAGTCCAGTATTCTTGATGCTCTTTCCCTTTTGCTTTCGCGTTTTATGGAATGGATCGGAGGTGTTTCCACAAAAGAGGAAGTAAGGGCATTTAGTGAACTAGATATTTCTAATAAAGACACATTAACAAGACTGAGTATTACGATTTCATTAGGTAAAGGAGAAGATGATTGGGAAATATCTCGAAGTCGGAATGGGGTATCTGAAGATTCAATGCATGAACTGATAAAATTTACTGCTAATGCAATTTGGCGTCATTGGCAAAATGAGCCTGAATACAACCTACCTCTAGCAGTATACTATCCTGTCAATCGTGCAGTTCTTGATATTAGACTAGAGATTCCAAAGAAAACTCAGTTTAAGCAAATAGATGCTTATGAAAAAGCACTTACGGGCAGCAGAAATGACTTTGCGATTTTTTTCCAATGGTTTAGAAACCGAGAAGATTTAGAGAGTGAGTTACTACGAGATAATCGTACTTACCAAGATTCACAGTTAGAAGCAGTTAGACAAGCTATATCTTCATTGATACCTAGTTTCTCAAAGTTACGGGTTCGTCGTTCTCCTTTAAGAATGACTGTAATCAAAAAAGGTGAAGAACTGATAATTAATCAGCTATCTGATGGGGAAAAATGCTTGCTGGCAATGGTGGGAGATTTAGCAAGACGATTAGCGATCGCTAACCCTAGTTTACCAGATCCCCTCCAAGGTAGTGGCGTTGTTTTAATTGATGAAATTGAACTCCACCTACACCCGAAATGGCAACGAGAAATTATTCCGGCGTTGACAAGAACATTCCCCAATTGCCAATTTATTGTCACCACCCATTCGCCTCAAGTAATTAGCCAAGTCAAGCCTGAAGGAATTTATATTTTAGAAAAAACAGACGAAGGTGTTATTGCTAAAAGACCAGAAAGTTCCTTTGGAAGAGATAGTAATCGGATATTAGAAGACCTCATGGGTGTTCCAGCACGTCCACAAGAAATTAAAGATCGTTTACATGAGTTATTTAGACTAATTGATCAAGGAAATCTTGATGGTGCTAGGCAGTTATCTCAAGAAATTGCTGACATTATTGGACAAGATGAACCAGAATTAGTAAAAGCAAGTGTATCTATTCGACGCAAAGAGATTTTGAAGCGGTGAAATATATCAAAAAAAGTGAGGAGCCAGAAAGTTTTACCGTTTGGAAAAATTTAGCAAATGAGGATTGGCAACCAAGTTGGGAGAACTTCAGCAAACCACAAAAAACCTATGTACATGATTCCTTGTTGCAAGAGCAAGGTTTTATATGTTGCTATTGTGGAAGACGGATTAATACTGATGATAGCCATTTGGAACATTTAAAGCCAAGAACAACTTACCCTCAATCAGCGCTAGAATACACAAATATACTGGCGTCATGCCAAAAAGATACAGTACGCAAAGAACCTCTCCATTGTGGAAAAATAAAAGATAAATGGTACGATGACAATCTGATGATTTCACCTCTAGATGTCAACTGTGCTGAGTTCTTTAGGTACACTGATGACGGTCAGATTTTGGCGACAAATAATTCAGAAAAGCAATTAGCTGCTGAAACAACAATTGATAAACTCGCACTCAATATTGACAAGCTGAAAAATTTACGTGCAAAATCTATTGAGCCAATATTGGAAATTATTAATACGATTACAGAGGAAGAGAGACAAAACTTAATTCTAGGCTTCAGTGAAACTAATTCTAAAGGATATTACGAAGAGTTTTGCGCTGCGATTATCTATTTATTAAAAAATTAGTTTTAATGGCGTAGTCCGTTGTAGACATCACATTATACTAAATAACATTAGCTTAATACCCACTGTAAAACTATATGATTCTTGAGGCAGTTATGCTTCATGTCAAACCCGGTTTAGAATCCGATTTTGAAGCTACTTTCAAAAAAGCTTCTAAAATTATTTCCTCAATGGACGGATATATATCACATGAATTGCATAAATGTATGGAAGTCAAAGGTAAATATTTATTACTTGTCAGATGGGAAACTTTAGAATCTCATACTGTCGGATTTAGAAGTTCTGCCGAGTTTCAAGAGTGGAAAAAACTTCTACATCATTTTTATGAGCCATTTCCCACTGTTGAACACTTTGAAGAAATTGAAATTTGAAAAACAATATCCACGATTTCTCAAGGAAGTCGGGAATCTGTGGCTGTATTACTCTACTCGTTGCAACTGCGCTACTCTTGGATCAACAATTTTTTGTCCTAAGCTAGCAAATTTAATTGCTACAGACATCTTATTACCTGTTCCGAAAACATGGGTAATTTCACCAAGACCAAAGGTTTTATGTAATACTGTATCGCCTACTTGCCAATTCTGCTTTGTGTCTTGTTTTCCATTGGGAGTAGAGGCACTTTTGGTATAACTTTGACGACTCGCGCGTTTGGTAGATATTAATTCTTCTGGTAATTCGTCGAGAAATTGCGATCGCATGGCGGGTTCACGAGAACCATACAAACGCCGTTCCCGCGCGTGTGATAAAAATAACCTTTCTTGGGCGCGAGTAATTCCTACATAACACAGGCGGCGTTCTTCTTCCAAAGATGCGGGATCACTTAGCGAACGATAGCCGGGAAATAAGCCTTGTTCTAATCCCACCAAAAATACTACAGGAAATTCCAAACCTTTGGAAGCGTGCAAAGTCATCAAGGAAACGGCTGTCTGTCCTTCTTTTAAATTATCCAAATCGGAACTGAGGGCAGCACTACTCAGAAAGTCTCGCAGAGAAACCTCTTCATTTTCTTCTTGAAATTGCAGTGCAGCGTTGTAAAGTTCCTGGACGTTTTGTACCCGTTCTGTGGCTTCATCTGTGCCTTGACTCATCAAGTCTTGAACGTAACCAGAATCTTCTAGTATTCCTTGCAAAACCTCAGTCACGGGAAGCGTGCCGATTTGTGCTTGCCAACGACTAATCATTGCGGCAAAGCTATTTACAGCTTTTGTCGCCCGTCCAGCTAATGTATTAACTGATGTCTCGTCGCTGAGTATTTCCCATAGGGTTGTCCCTAATTGTTGGGAGGCGTTCATCAAAGCATCAATAGTGGTTTTCCCAACTCCTCGACGGGGAGTATTGATAACTCTTAATAAACTGACTGTATCAGATGGGTTAGCGATCGCTCTTAAATATGCAATGACATCTTTGATTTCTTTGCGATCGTAAAATCTCATTCCTCCCACAACTGTGTAAGGAATTTGATATTTCACTAACAATTCTTCAAAGGGACGAGATTGAGCATTTGTCCGATAAAGTATAGCAAAACTGCCCCAGTCTAACTCTGGATTTTGGTTTTTTAAAGTGCTAATTTGATCAATTACAAATGCCGCTTCTGCAAGTTCTTCATCGGCTTTGTGACAAGTAATTTGCTCACCCGGCCCCCGCGTCGCTTTCAGGATTTTATCAATCCTTTGGGTGTTATTTTCAATTAGTTCATTAGCTGCTTGCAGAATGTTTTCACAAGAACGATAGTTTTCTTCCAACTTAACCATCGTTCGGGTGTCATCATCTACTAAACCATCACCAAAGTCTTCCTGAAATCCCAGCAAGATAGTGAAATCTGCCATCCGAAAGCTGTAAATTGATTGATCTGCATCACCAACAACGAAAACTGAGCGATTTTGCCATTGCCATTCGCTCTTTTTGGTTTCGCCATTCGTAACTAATAAATTAATCAGTTGATACTGAGTGCGGTTAGTATCTTGATATTCGTCTACGAGGATATGGCAAAATTTGCGATGCCAATAACCCAATACTTGCTCGTTTTGTTGAAATAATCTCGTTGGTACGAGAATTAAATCGTCAAAATCTAGAGCGTTATTTTCTGCTAATTTATCTTGATATAAATTGTAGACTTGGGCAATTACCCGTCCGCGATAATTAGGTTGCTCTTGCTCAAATTCTTGTGGTGATAAACCTTGGTTTTTAGCATTACTAATAGCATAGCGAACAGAGCGGGCATCAAATTTCTTATCGTCTAAATTTAGTTGTTTATTAACGATTTCTTTGATCAGAGTCATGACATCTGATTCATCAAAGATCGAGAAATTGCGATTCCAACGTCGTCCTTTTTCGTCTACATATTTTTCAATATCAAAGCGGAGAATGCGAGAAAATAGACTGTGGAAAGTACCACACCACAAATCTTTGATCGTGTTTTTGTAAACTTGCGATCGCAGTTGCGTTTGTTGGTATTCTGTCAACAAATCCAACCTCTGTCCGTGTTGCTTCATTGCCAGTTGTTCCGCAAACAGCCGTTGAATCCGTTCTTTCATCTCCCGTGCGGCTTTGTTGGTAAAAGTAACCGCCAGGATATGTTCTGGATCAACATGGTGTTGCAGAATCAGATTGGCAATGCGATAAGTCAGCGCTCGTGTTTTACCGGAACCTGCGCCAGCAACGACTAGCAACGGGCCACAGTAGTGTTCCACAGCTTGACGTTGGCTGGGGTTAAGGTGACTGAGAAAGTCAATGGTTGTTGTCATAGATGTGAAAAAGCGATCGCCTGTCGCTATTGCCCAGGTTACAACATCCTAACGAAACTTGGTCAATAAAGATTGCCTGGCAATATTCTTAACCAGAATGGTACTCTATCATGATTATGGAATGCCAAAGCGAGAATCATAACCTTTGACCGTCATTTTGAGCAAGCGGGATTTACAAAACTGTTGTAAATCATAAAAATACTGAGATTTAAGCAAGGTTGATGTAGGGGCAATACATGAATCATTGGTGTCAACTTAACGCAAAAGTGATGTCCCGCAAGGAACTGAAGTTCCTTGCTAATAGCAAAAGTCATCT
>CAZZZY010000047.1:0-16234 GCA_964658545.1 uncultured Acetobacteraceae bacterium
ACGCAGAGAGGAGGAAGAGAAGGAAATAAGGGATTTGTTGATGCAATCTACGGATGAGTTGACGAATTTGTTAAGGGGGTTGAATGGGGAGTATATTCCACCTGCGCCTGGTGGGGATTTGTTGCGGGATGGGGCTGGTGTGTTACCGACTGGGAGGAATATTCATGCTTTAGATCCTTATCGGATGCCTTCGCCTGCGGCTTATGAAAGGGGACGAGAAATTGCTCAAAAAATTATTGCCCAGCATTTGGCTGAATATGGGAAATATCCTGAAACGGTGGCGGTGATGTTATGGGGATTGGATGCGATTAAAACTAAGGGGGAATCTCTGGGGATTCTGTTGGAGTTGGTGGGGGCTGAACCTGTTAAGGAAGGAACTGGTAGAATTGTTCGTTATGAATTAAAGCTGTTGGCTGAGGTTGGACATCCCCGGATTGATGTGTTGGGTAATTTGTCTGGAATTTTTCGGGATAGTTTTGTAAATATCATCGAGTTATTAGATGATTTATTTCAACGGGCGGCTGATGCTGATGAACCAGAAGATCAGAATTTTATTAGAAGACACGCCTTAGCTTTAAAAGCCCAAGGGGTGGAAAATGCATCGGCGAGATTGTTTTCTAATCCGGCGGGTGATTTTGGTTCTTTGGTGAATGATCGGGTGGTGGATGGTAATTGGGAATCTGGTGAGGAGTTGGGGAATACTTGGCAAAGTCGCAATGTGTTTAGCTATGGGAGAGAAGATAAAGGTCAAGCTAGACCGGAAGTTTTGAATACGTTGTTAAAAACTAGCGATCGCATTGTTCAAGAAATCGATTCGGTAGAATATGGTTTAACTGATATTCAAGAATATTACGCCAATACGGGCGGTCTGAAAAGGGCAGCAGAAAAACAAAGCGGTAAGAAGGTGACAACTAGCTTTGTGGAAAGTTTCTCGAAGGATACTACACCCCGCAATTTAGATGATTTACTGCGAATGGAGTATCGCACTAAGTTGGTAAATCCCAAATGGGCGCAAGCAATGGCAAATCAAGGTTCTGGTGGTGCTTTTGAAATTTCCCAACGGATGACGGCGTTGATTGGTTGGGGTGGTACTGCCGATTTTACCGATGATTGGGTTTATGACCAAGCGGCTGATACTTATGCGTTAGATGCAGAGATGGCGGATAAGTTACGCAAAGCAAATCCTGAAGCTTTTCGCAATATTTTAGGGAGAATGTTAGAGGCGCATGGGCGGGGTTTCTGGGAAGCTGATGGTGAGAAATTGGATAAATTGCGGCAGTTGTATGAGTTGACAGATGAGGAGTTGGAGGGGGTGGCGGTTTAAAAAATGGATGCGTTAAAGCTTAGAACTCTTACAAGCTCTTTGCTGATTTTACATTTCGTTACATAGGTTGATTTTTTTTACGCCGACTTACTTAGATGAATTTTTGGGCGGTAAGGAGTCCCACCCCTGAGCGATATTTGATTTCAAGACGCTCGCGGACTCGCTACCGCTACAATAATAAGAATTTTATAGTGAATACCTAGTTTATCAAGTATTCGAGCGGCATTCGTTTTCATCAACTTTTTGTTATTCTAAGGGACTGACTGTCCTGGCAGAGTATAGCAATCCTAAATGATTCGTAAACTTCTTTCCTTCTTCTCTTGGCGTTCTTCTCTAACGAGACGCTGCGCGTTGGCGGTTCGATAATTTTTACAATTCAAATAGGATTGCTATAGTTCAGTAGCTCTTTAAATTATTCTAATATTAGGCGAGTAGTGTAAATTTAACCATGACCACAAGCATAGCCATTGCAGAAAAAATTACTACCCTTCGCCAAGTCGAGGAGAAACTGGCGTTAAGATTAAGTGGTGATAGCCAATTTTTTACCGAATGGATGGCAGATTTACCTGCATTAAGTGAAGCAGAACAGGCACGATTGAGGCAAGTTCGACAAAATTATCTCTATCAAATTTCAGATGGAAGCCTCTTAGAAGAAACTGTCAAAATGGTCGTGTTGTCATCATTATTGGAACTTGCAGGATTCTATCAAGCACCCTACAGATTCAAAACCGAGGTATCCGTTGAAATTGAAGCACTAGGAGATAGTGAAGAGATTTTACGAGGAAGAATTGACGCTTTAGTTTTGCAAGGTAAATTATGGATTGTGTTAATTGAATCAAAAAAGACGACCTTTGATTTAGAATTAGCGATTCCCCAGACATTAGCTTACATGGCGGTTCATCCCAAACCAGAACAACCTCTGTATGGTATGATCACCAATGGTAGCAGCTATTTGTTTGTTAAAACCTTGGGGAAACAGTACGGTATTTCCGATCTATTTGCAACGAGATCGCAATATCGCAACAATTTATCTGAAGTTCTAAGAATCATAATGCATTTGGGCAAAATTATTACAGAATCTTAAGTTACGACAGCACTATTAGTTTAAGCATTTGGAATTGTTTAAGACCGCCGAGAAAGAACAATTCCAGCGCAATGTCAACAGTCTTAAAGTGAGAGTCGAGCAAATTCCAGTAGCAATTGAGCGCGAAGTGGCTGCAATTCAAGCTAGGTTTGCAAATCTGACACCGCGACAGTTTCCTTTGGCGGTTACTTATTTGATTCCCCAAAAGTTAGCGCGTTAATTTAGAATCATCCTATTCCCTATTCTCTATTCCCCATTTCAGGAGAGTAAAACTATGAATTCTCCATTTCCCGGAATGAATCCTTATTTAGAAAATCCTGTTTTTTGGTCAGAAGTACATCACCGATTGATTACAGCCATAGCAGATACTATTGAAGAAAATATTCCCCCACAATATCGAGTTGCAATTGAACAACGTACTTATTTAAGTGATGACTCAGATTCTGTATTAGTTGGTATACCCGATGTTTCTGTTTTTTCTCAACAAACATCACCCCAGCAATACTCATCAACTGCTACCCAAACGGCGACATCAGAAGGTATCACGGTGACGATACCGTTGCCTGAATATATTACGGAAAATTACTTAGAAATTCGAGAAGTTTCTACAGGTTTTGTAGTGACATCTATCGAAGTTTTATCTCCTAAAAATAAACGTCCAGGTGAAGGAAGAAAAGCGTATGAACTGAAACGTAAACAAGTTCTAGCTAGTCTTTCTCACTTAGTCGAAATTGATTTACTCAGAAGTGGAAAACCCATGTTACTTTTAGGGGAAGTTCCTGTAACAGATTATCAAATTATTGTTAGCAGAAGTGAAACACGTCCTCAAGCTAAATTATACGGCTTTAGCATCAGAGAACGGATTCCCTTATTTCCATTACCGTTACAGTCAGAGGATACAGAAACGATTATAGATTTGCAATCTTTATTACATGGAATATACAATCGTGCCAGATATTACTTAGCAATTGATTATAATAAAGAACCAGTACCACCCCTAAAACCAGAAGATGCTGTATGGTCTAATACCCTTTTACGCGAACAAGAGTAAGCGAAGCCATGCCGTAGGCTTATCGCCTGATAATACTTAATCGAAAAAATTCATAAATCCTTACTAACTATTTTAATTGCCAAAAACTGAAACTAAAATAAACCTTAATTGTACCACAAAATAATATTTATGCAAGAGTTCTCTTATTAACGATCGCTGTTAAAATCACTAAATATAAATTAAACTTAAAATCAAGAGACTAATGATTAATAAAAACTATGAAAAACTCTTTTGCTGCTGTATTTGAAAGGAAAGACGATTGGTATATAGGCTACATCCAGGAGTTACCCGGTGTTAATGTACAAGAGAGAACGCTGGAAGAAGCGAGAAAAAGTCTACGGGAAGCGATAGAGTTAATTTTAATATCCAAATCGGGAACTCGCAGAGCAACAACTCTCCGGTAAAGATGTCGTCCGTGAACAGATTACTGTCAAATTATTAATTCAATAATTCATCCTACCTAAAAATTTTTTTAAATTGAACTAGAGGACTAGATTAAGTAGGGACTAGTCACAAAAAATACAAAAAACTATTATTTCTTATTAAGGATAAGGCTATGGCAACCGAACAGTTAACTAGAGACAGCGACAACCTAGATTTAAATCAGCTACTAAGAACGCTGAATGCTGTTAAAAAGGGTGACTTTTCGGCTCGGATGCCCATAGACCATACTGGTGTAGCGGGGAAAATAGCTGACACACTCAATGATATTATTGATCAAAATGAGCGCATGGCGGCCGAGCTACAGCGAATTGGTAATGTTGTCGGCAAGGAAGGCAAAATCGCCGATCGCGCTTCTCTCGGAGATGTTCGAGGTTCTTGGTCAGATTGTGTTACTTCTGTCAATACTCTCATTACAGATTTAGTTCAACCTACAGCTGAAACTACTCGGGTAATTCGGGCGGTTGCTAATGGTGACTTATCCCAAACGATCGCCACGGAAATTGACGGTAGACCCCTCCAAGGTGAGTTTCTCCAAACTGCTAATATCGTCAACACGATGGTAGATCGGCTCGGTTCTTTTGCGAGTGAAGTAACGCGGGTTGCGCGGGAAGTGGGAACTGAAGGGAAGTTGGGTGTCCAAGCCCAAGTGCAAGGTGTTGCTGGTACTTGGAAAGATTTAACCGACAACGTTAACTTGATGGCGGGTAATCTTACCGGACAAGTTCGCAACATTGCCGAAGTTGCCACTGCGATCGCAAATGGTGACTTATCGAAAAAAATCACCGTTAATGTCAAAGGCGAAATTCTGGAGTTGAAAAACACCGTCAATACAATGGTGGATCAACTTAATTCCTTTGCGAGTGAAGTCACAAGAGTTGCGCGGGAAGTGGGAACTGAAGGGAAGTTGGGCGTGCAAGCGCAAGTGCAAGGTGTTGCTGGTACTTGGAAGGATCTCACAGATAATGTTAATTTGATGGCTGGAAATTTAACAGCCCAAGTGCGTAATATTGCGGAAGTGACAACGGCAGTAGCAAATGGCGACTTATCGAAAAAAATCACTGTTGATGTCAAAGGCGAAATTTTAGAGTTGAAAAATACCGTCAACATCATGGTAGATCAACTTAATTCCTTTGCGAGTGAAGTTACAAGAGTTGCCCGTGAGGTGGGTGCAGAAGGAAAATTGGGCGGTCAAGCAGAAGTCCGGGGAGTAGCGGGTACGTGGAAAGACCTGACCGATAGTGTGAATTTCATGGCGGGAAGCTTGACAGCACAGGTAAGGAATATTGCCGAAGTGACTACGGCGGTGGCGAATGGCGACTTATCGAAAAAAATCACTGTGGATGTGAAGGGCGAAATTCTGGAGTTGAAAAATACCATCAACACAATGGTGGATCAACTTAATTCCTTTGCGAGTGAAGTCACAAGAGTTGCGCGGGAAGTGGGAACTGAAGGGAAGTTGGGTGTCCAAGCCCAAGTGCAAGGTGTTGCTGGTACTTGGAAAGATTTAACCGATAACGTTAACTTGATGGCGGGTAATCTTACTGGACAGGTGCGAAATATTGCTGAAGTTGCCACTGCGATCGCAAATGGCGATCTATCCAAAAAAATCACCGTCGATGTTAGAGGTGAAATTCTCGAACTTAAGAATACCATCAATATCATGGTGGATCAACTCAGTTCCTTTGCAAGTGAAGTAACAAGAGTTGCCCGTGAAGTAGGAAGTGAAGGGAAGCTGGGAGTCCAAGCCGATGTGCGTGGTGTCGCTGGTACTTGGAAGGATTTAACTGATAGCGTGAACTTCATGGCGGGAAGTTTAACGGCACAGGTGCGAAACATCGCCGAAGTGACAACGGCGGTTGCAACAGGTGACTTATCCAAGAAAATCACTGTCGATGTCAAAGGTGAAATTCTGGAACTCAAAAACACCATTAATACAATGGTAGATCAACTCAATTCCTTTGCATCAGAAGTAACAAGGGTGGCGCGGGAGGTGGGAAGTGAGGGGAAATTGGGCGTGCAAGCAGAAGTGCGCGGCGTGGCTGGCACTTGGAAGGATCTCACCGACAGCGTAAACTTCATGGCGGGAAGCTTGACGGCACAGGTGCGGAATATTGCCGAAGTAACTACGGCAGTGGCAACAGGCGACTTATCCAAAAAAATCACCGTTGATGTCAAAGGTGAAATTCTGGAGTTGAAAAATACCATTAATACGATGGTAGATCAACTCAGTTCCTTTGCAAGTGAAGTCACGCGAGTCGCCCGGGAAGTGGGAACTGAAGGGAAATTGGGTGTACAAGCAGAAGTTAAGGACGTTGCAGGGACTTGGAAAGATTTAACTGATAGCGTAAATTTCATGGCAGGAAGCTTGACGGCACAGGTGCGGAACATTGCCGAAGTGACAACTGCGATCGCTAATGGTGACTTATCTAAGAAAATTACTGTTGCCGTCAAAGGTGAAATTCTCGAACTTAAGAATACCATCAATATAATGGTGGATCAACTCAACTCTTTTGCCAGTGAAGTGACGCGGGTAGCGCGGGAGGTGGGAAGTGAGGGGAAACTTGGCGTACAAGCAGATGTGCGCGGTGTAGCCGGCACTTGGAAAGATTTAACTGACAGCGTAAACTTCATGGCGGGAAGTTTAACGGCACAGGTACGAAACATTGCCGCCGTCACCACCGCCGTCGCTAATGGCGACTTATCTAAGAAAATCTCTGTTGATGTCAAAGGTGAAATTTTAGAGTTGAAAAACACCGTCAACACAATGGTAGATCAACTCAATTCCTTTGCATCAGAAGTAACAAGAGTTGCCCGTGAGGTGGGAACGGAAGGGAAACTTGGCGTACAAGCAGAAGTTAAGGGTGTAGCCGGCACTTGGAAAGATTTAACTGACAGCGTAAACTTCATGGCGGGAAGTTTGACGGCGCAAGTACGGAACATTGCCGAAGTGACTACAGCAGTAGCAAATGGCGACTTATCCAAGAAAATCACCGTCGATGTGAAAGGCGAAATTCAGGAACTCAAAAACACCATTAATACAATGGTGGATCAGCTAAATTCCTTTGCATCGGAAGTTACAAGGGTTGCCCGTGAGGTGGGAACGGAAGGTAAGCTTGGCGTACAAGCATACGTCAGAGGAGTTGCAGGCACTTGGAAAGATTTAACAGACAACGTAAACTCAATGGCGGGGAACCTCACCGGACAAGTTCGCAACATCGCCGAAGTGACAAAGGCGGTAGCAAATGGCGACTTATCTAAAAAAATTACCGTTGATGCCAAAGGCGAAATTTTGGACTTGAAGAACACCACCAACACAATGGTAGATCAACTTAGTTCCTTTGCATCAGAAGTTACAAGGGTGGCGCGAGAAGTGGGAACTGAAGGGAAGTTGGGCGGACAAGCGCAAGTCCAAGGTGTTGCAGGGACGTGGAAAGATTTAACCGACAACGTTAACTCAATGGCGGGGAACTTAACGGCACAAGTGCGCGGTATCGCTAGAGTGGTAACAGCAGTTGCTAACGGGGACTTGAAACGGAAACTGATGTTAGATGCCAAGGGAGAAATTGAAACCTTGGCTGAGACAATCAACGAGATGATTGATACCCTAGCGACATTTGCCAATCAAGTCACCACAGTGGCGCGGGAAGTGGGAATTGAAGGGAAATTAGGCGGACAAGCTAGAGTCCCTGGGGCAGCTGGAACTTGGAAAGATTTAACAGATAATGTGAATGAACTTGCTGCTACACTGACAACTCAGTTAAGAGCGATCGCAGAAGTTGCTACAGCTGTAACTAAAGGTGATTTAACCCGTTCAATTGCCGTCGAAGCACTGGGAGAAGTTGCGATACTCAAAGACAACATCAACCAGATGATTGCCAACCTGCGGGAGACAACGCAGAAAAACACCGAACAAGATTGGTTGAAAACTAACCTAGCCAAGTTTACCCGAATGCTGCAAGGGCAGCGAGACTTGGAAACCGTATCTAAACTAATTCTCTCAGAACTAGCACCCTTGGTAGGAGCGCAACACGGCGTATTCTTCCTCATGGACTCTATTGAGAATACGCCTTATTTGAAATTAATCAGTAGCTACGCTTACCGCGAACGCAGACATCTAGCTAACCGCTTCCAATTGGGTGAAGGCTTGGTGGGACAATGCGCTTTAGAAAAAGAGCGAATTCTATTGACTGAGGTGCCAAGTGATTATGTCAGAATTGCCTCTGGTTTAGGAGAAGCGACTCCACTTAATGCTGTGGTGTTACCCGTACTCTTTGAAGGACAGGTGACAGCCGTAATTGAATTAGCATCCTTCCGCCGCTTTAGCGAAATTCATCTGACATTCTTCGACCAGCTTACCGAAAGTATAGCGATCGTTCTCAACACGATCGCAGCTTCCATGCGAACTGAAGAATTACTCAAGCAGTCGCAATCTTTAGCTGAAGAACTCCAAACCCAGCAAAATGAACTTAGGGAAACCAACAAGCGCTTAGAACAACAAGCCCAATCACTCAAAACTTCAGAAGATTTACTCAAAGGACAGCAAGAGGAGTTACAACAAACCAACGCTGAGTTAGAAGAAAAGGCAGAGTTGTTAGCGATGCAAAAGAAAGAAGTCGAGCGCAAAAATCGGGAAATCGAACAAGCAAGACTCTCTTTAGAAGACAAGGCTGAACAACTAGCACTTTCTTCAAAATACAAGTCAGAATTTCTTGCCAATATGTCCCATGAATTGCGGACACCACTAAACAGCTTGTTAATTTTGGCGAAGTTGTTGACAGATAACATAGATCACAACCTCACTGCCAAGCAAGTCGAATACAGCCAGACAATTTACTCAGCCGGTACTGACTTGTTGGCATTAATCAATGACATTCTGGATCTCGCTAAAATTGAATCTGGAACTATGTCAATTGACATAACCCAAATGCCCTTGGTAGATTTGGGCGAACAAATTGAGCGCACCTTCCGGCAAATCGCTCAGAACAAAGGACTTGCATTCACAATTGAATTGACTCCCGAATTGCCCACAACCATCTATACAGATGTTAAACGCTTACAACAAGTGTTAAAAAATCTCCTCTCCAACGCTTTTAAATTTACAGAGCAAGGGGAAGTCCGCTTGCAGATTGCCCTAGCCAAGCAGGGATGGAGCAACGATCAAGTAACTTTAAATTGCGCTGAAAATATCATCGCCTTCTCAGTCAGCGATACAGGTATTGGCATTGCCCCCGACAAGCAAAAAGTTATTTTCGAGGCATTTCAGCAAGCCGATGGCTCTACCAGCCGCAGATACGGCGGTACTGGGTTAGGCTTATCAATTAGCCGCGAAATCGCCCGTCTCTTTGGCGGCGAAATTAAACTCACAAGTCAACCTGGTCAAGGAAGCACCTTTACATTCTTTTTCCCACAATTAAGTCCTGAATCTATATCAACGCAACTCCTGACTGCCAATTCACAGACGCGATTAATCGCATCTCTACCCACAGACGCGATTAATCGCGTCTCTACCCACTCGCCACTCCTAAATGACGATCGCGCTACTATTGGCATAGGCGATCGCGTCTTGTTAATTGTCGAGGATGACGTAAATTTTGCCCGTATCCTCATAGAGATGGCGCAACAGCATGGATTCAAGGCGATCACAGCCCAAAATGGCAGTACAGGTTTGGCGCTAGCACAGCAATTCCATCCTTCAGCCGTTTTGCTAGATATCCGAATGCCTGAAATGGATGGTTGGACGGTATTGGATCGCCTCAAGCATGACCCGAATACCCGCCACATTCCTGTACACATTATGACCGTTGAAGAAGGGCAACAGCGCAGTTTACAACTCGGTGCGATCGCATATCTACAAAAGCCCTTAACTAGCGAGACAATACCCAAGGCGTTGGTTAAAATTAAAGGTTTTGTTGAACGCCAGGTAAAAAATTTACTAGTAGTCGAAGATGATGACACTCAACGGCATAGCATTGTCGAGCTAATTGGCAACAGTGATGTTTCTACTACTGCTGTTGCCACTGGTGCAGAAGCGTTAGAAGCCATCCGCACCCAGCATTTTGATTGCCTCGTTCTCGATTTAGGGCTACCCGACATGACCGGGTTTGAACTGATCGATCAAATTAAGCTTCTACCTAACGGCAAAACATTGCCAATCATTGTCTACACTGGTAGAGAAATTAGCAAAGCTCAAGAAACTGAACTGAGACGGATTGCCGAAACAATTATCATTAAAGATGTGCGATCGCCCGAACGTCTTCTTGATGAAACAGCATTATTTTTACATCGAGTCCAAGCAAATTTACCAGCACCCAAACGACAAATACTTGAACAGTTGCATTCCATTGACTACTTACTCGCTGGCAAGAAAGCGCTAATTGTAGACGATGATATGCGTAATATTTTTGCGCTCACAAGTATGCTAGAGCGTTATCAAATGCAAGTGTTATACGCTGAAAACGGCAGAGAGGGGATTACCCTGTTAGGAAATACACCAGATATTGATGTCGTTTTGATGGATGTAATGATGCCAGAAATGGACGGCTACGAAACAACAAGCTTAATCCGCCAAAAAGATCAATTTAAATCTTTGCCGATTATTGCACTAACCGCTAAAGCCATGCAAGGCGATCGCGAGAAGTGTCTTGAAGCCGGTGCATCAGACTACATCACTAAACCTGTTGATACTGAACAACTGCTTTCCCTCTTGCGGGTTTGGCTATACCGATGAAGGAGACAGGGGGCAGGGGGCAGGAAGCAGAGGAAAGCGATTATGAAACACCTTGAGGATAAAGTGGCATTAGTAACAGGTGCTACGCGGGGAATTGGGAGAGGAATTGCTATTGGCTTGGCTGAGGCTGGGGCAACTGTATACGTCACAGGCCGCAGCCTCAACAACTCTTCCAGTAATGCGGTTTCAGGATGTCTTAGTGAAACTCAATCAGCCATTGACGAAATCGGTGGTGTATGCATTCCCGTCCAAGTAGACCACAGCGACGATCAGCAAGTGCGTTTACTGTTTGAACGCATTCAAGACGAGCAGGATGGACAACTCGACCTACTGGTAAATAATGCTTACTCAGGAGTTGAGGCATTAAAAAACGCTTTTGGGCAGCCCTTTTGGGATTGTGAACCAAATCTTTGGGATGCAAGCAACAACGTTGGTCTTCGTAGCCACTATATTGCGAGTGTTTTTGCTGCCCGAATGATGACCAAGCACAAATCTGGACTAATTTGCACCATTTCCTCATGGGGTAGTATGTCTTATATCTTTAATACAGCATACGGTGCTGGTAAAGCAGCGTGCGATCGCCTCGCAGCTGATATGGCTGTTGAACTCAAACCCCATAATGTCGCCTCTGTTTCAATTTGGCCAGGTATTGTTGGGACTGAGCTTTTTGACCGTTTTGCTTCTGAGATGAATCAAACCAATAGCACTGAGCAAAAAAACTCATTCATTAGCGATCGCTACAATTGGGAAACTCCCTTGTTAACTGGGCGGGTAATTGCTGCTCTTGCTTGTGAGTCAAATATCATGCGCCATACAGGACGTGTGCAGATTGTTGCCGAACTAGCTAATAAATATGGAATTGTCGATGAAAATGGCGATCGTCCCGCATCGCTACGTTCTTTACGTTTTGTGCTACCTGCTGCATTGCCAGTACTGAGAACGTATTCATGGCTCATACCTGATATTAAAATACCGTGGTCATTGTTATTATTGAATGCCCTTAGCTCACCTAAAATTTAATCGGTATTGGGAATTGGGAATTCCCAATCCCCAAACAAGCTGTTTGAGATCGTAAAACTTTGTATCCTGAATTAATAGGTCTTAATTAATAGTTCTTTTAAAACTGGTGCAAGAAGATTTTAGGCTAATTGTTGATTTAGTTTTAGTTCTAGCGGTTGCAGCCTGTGGTGGACTGTTGGCAGCACTCTTGCGACAACCTGTGCTGCTAGGGTATCTGATCGGCGGGATGATCGTTGGGCCAGCTGGATTGGGACTAATTAAAGAAGTTATTCAAGTAGAGACTCTGGCACAATTCGGTGTTGCCTTTTTGTTATTCGCCTTGGGTGTGGAATTTTCCTTGGCGGAACTCAAGAAGGTAAAAGCGATCGCTCTTGGGGGAGGTGGACTCCAGATTGCTCTGACAATTTTGGTAACAGTTGTGGTATGCGGGTTAACTGGAGCCTGGGGAGCCTTACCTGCTAAGGGGATGTTTTTGGGGTGTATTTTGTCCTTGTCTTCTACAGCAGTTGTCCTCAAGTGCTTGATGGAACGCAATGAAACAGAAACGCCTCACGGACAAGTGATGCTAGGGATTTTAGTAGTACAAGACTTAGCACTAGGACTGATGTTAGCAGTCTTGCCAGCCCTCAACCAACCCGCAGAAACTATTGGTATCGCCGTGCTGACAGCGCTACTGTGGATTGCTTTATTTGCTGCTGGTGCAATAGCTGCGGGAATTTGGCTGATACCGCCTTTGTTGCGACTCTTAGCCCGTACCGAAAGCCGAGAACTATTTTTATTAGGGGTTGTAGCTCTATGTTTGGGCATTGCCCTGTTAACAGAGCATTTAGGGCTGTCCATTGAAATGGGGGCATTTGTCGCAGGTTTGATGATTTCTGAGGTGGAATACGCCGATCAAACCCTGACTTATGTGGAACCTCTGCGAGATATCTTTGCTAGTTTATTTTTTGCCGCCATTGGGATGTTAATTGACCCAGTGTTTTTGTGGAACAACCTGGAATTGATTTTAGGGTTGGTGGCAATAGTTTTCTTAGGTAAATTTTTGATTATCACGCCCCTAGTGAAACTATTCCACTACCCGTTAAAAACAGCTATAATCGCCGGTTTGGGACTGGCGCAAATTGGGGAATTTTCCTTTGTTCTCGCTAGTGAAGGGCAATCTTTGGGGCTGGTGTCCCGACAAATATACTTATTAATTTTGGGAACCACCGCAGTTACTCTCATGCTGACTCCCTTTGTTCTACGGTTAGTGCCATTTTTATTTAACTTTGCCGAATCAATGCCCTGGTTAAAACTATACTTAGAAGAACAAGAGGCGCTGGATGTGTCGGAAGATTTGCCCTTCAAAGACCATGTGGTAGTCTGTGGTTATGGGCGAGTCGGCAAAAATTTAGTGAAGTTGTTGCTGCAACACGACCTACCTGTGGTGGTAATCGACCAATCAGAAAGTAGAATTCAGCAGTTGCGTGAAGCTGGGGTGTCTTATGTTTATGGCAATTGTGTAAGTTTACACGTTCTAGAAACTGCCGGGGTAAATCATGCCAAAGGAATGGCGATCGCACTCCCTGACCCGATGAGTACCCGTCTTTGCTTGAAACGCGCCTTGGAATTGTGCCCAGAATTAGATTTGGTTGTCCGTGCTACCCAGGATAAAAATATTGAGGTACTGTATCAATTGGGAGCCAGAGAAGTGGTGCAACCAGAGTTTGAAGCCAGCTTAGAAATGGCAACCTATTTATTAACTGGCTTAGGCTTGTTGTCGTTAGCTGTTGTCCAACGGGAAATGCAGCAAATCCGCAACGATCATTATTTAGAATTGCGCCCAGAGCGTTCTGCAACTGAAGTTGCTCGTGATTTGCGCCAAGCAACTCTCGATTTAAATCAGCGCTGGTATCCTCTCCCATCTGCTTCGCCCTTAATTGGCATGAGTATAGAAGAAGCAGATATGCGCTACTTAACAGGAGCGAGTTTGATGGCAATTCGCCGCGCTAACGGCGATGAAATCGATTATCCCAATAATCAAACCAAATTAGAAGATGGCGATCGCTTGCTGGTAGTGGGAGCAGATGAAGAACTGGCAGCTTTGGCAGAATTCGCTAAAGGACAAGCTGCTGTTCCCGGAGAAAATAGTGCTTGTCAATGGATTACGGTCAATGCAGATGCGCCAACGCTAGTAGGTAAGACCCTTGCCGATTTAGATATCAGCAAGCAATTTGGAGTCCAGGTACAGGCCATCCGGCGAGATGGCAAATTTATTCGCTATCCTGATGGCGGCATGGATTTGCGAGTTGGCGACCAAGCATTATTATGTGGTAGCTTGACAGGTCTAAGTCAATTAGAGCAGTTATTTGCGATCGCTAGTTCAGTGCCCCTTTCTCTTCCAGCGGTGAAAGCTGCTAAGGCAGAAGCGCTCAAAGAGTTTCTGCCTACGGATAATAGTGTGACTGATTGACATCCTCCCCCTGAATCCTATGAAGCTAAATTCGGGGGATTCTAAGCTCAAACAGCAATTGCAGGCACTGCCAGACTTACATTATTTATTGATAATAGGTGCTTGGTGACGAGCAAAAGTTTTTTGTTTCAGTTGATCAAACAAGGTTTTGAACAAGATTTAAGGTCAGCATCTTTTTACTCTTGCCAGAGACATATAGCGGTGTGCAGTTGAGTGAGATACAAAAATCGTGCTGAAATGATTTTAAAGCAAGGACTTTGGTGTTCTCATTCAATCGATAACCGCTATAAAAGAACGCTAATTCCTAAAGTCAAAAACCTAAGCCTTAGAGGTTGTTTTAAAAGCAATACAGTTCAGTTAAGCAATTTTTTCCTTCTCTTTCTTTTCTCTGCGTCCTCTGCGCCTTGGCGGTTCGTTAAAAAATTGACTTGGATAACAGAGTTTTAGCCTTAACTGAACCGTATTGGTTTTAAAAGTGGTTTATTGTGCTTTTAATCGAATTATTACCCCCCTTAATCCCCCCGATATATTGGGGGGAAACAATAAAAAAATCCGGTTCCCTCACCTTTATATCGGGGAGGGTTAGGGTGGGGTAATAACATTTGATACATCAATCATGACTTTTCAAACATCCTCTTAGCTTTATCTTTAAACCCTACTCATCAATCTCCATTTCTAAATCTTCAAAATTCGTAATTGTTACTTCCACATCAGGAAATATTGCCGTTATTTTCAATTTTCCTCCCATTGCTTCAATAACTTGTCGTAGATGACTAACATACATCTCAGTACGATTCTCTAATCTGGAGATAGCAGGTTGTTTAATTTGTAATTTTTCAGCTAATTGAGCTTGAGATATTTTTAAAGCTTGGCGTAATTCAGCTAATGCCATCTCTTCTTTTAGTTTAGCTGTTTGAGTGGCAATTTTTGTTTTTCTTTCTGAGGGAAAATCTTTAGTAAGGTTGCTAAACTTTTGATGTCCTGTCATATCAAACCCTCACGACTAATTTCTTGAATATATTCTTCATAAAGACGATCTGCTATGGGAATATATTTATCATAAAATCGCTTATCTCCTGTTTTATTTCCACCAATAAGTAAGATTGCCACTCGTCGCGGATCAAAAGCATAAAATATTCTGATTGGTTTACCACCACTTTGAATACGTAACTCTCTTAGGTGGGAATTTTTTGAATTTTTGACATCGGATGAATAAGGAAAGGGTAATTGTGTTCCCTTTTCTTCAAGTAGTTGAACAACGCTGACAATATCATCTTGCTGCTCTTCTCTAAGAGTTTGCCACCAAATATCAAACTCATTCGTATATTCTATTTCCCAGTTCACTATTTATTATATTACGTTGATGTAATAAATTATCGCTCATCGGAAAACCTGATAGATCGTCGCAAACTCCGCCATATTGAAAACACACTCTCTAAAGCGATCGCATCCTCAATTCAGGATGATTCTATCCAGTCCCACGAAGACTTTAAAGCCTATGTAGAAAATTATTGCCGTACTCCTACGGAGAAGCAAGCTAGCAAGAGCGTCTCGTAGAGAAGTGCGAGCGACGCTAACGCACAATGCAAAATATCGGTTCAATCCCTGAAAGCATTGCTATAGCTAGATTAGGGAAAATACCATGATTTTTCAACTTCCCTGCGGAATGTGAGTTCTATGGGTAAATACAGCCAGATGATGTTGCTAATTAATAGGACAATGGGACAATCTCGGAAAAACAACTTATCTAGGGTGCTTATTACATTGTTTGAAGTTATGTAGCCTTTTGACTGCGGCCTATCAACCACTGCGGTAAACTATGCGTTGATTATGATTCTTTCGCAGAGAAGAACACTCGGAAGGAGCGGTTTTTTCAATGTCTCATACCGTAAAAATCTACGATACCTGCATTGGCTGCACCCAATGCGTCCGCGCTTGCCCTACTGATGTACTTGAGATGGTTCCTTGGGATGGCTGTAAAGCTGCTCAAATAGCCTCTTCACCCCGTACAGAAGACTGTGTTGGCTGTAAGCGCTGTGAAACCGCTTGTCCCACCGACTTTTTGAGCATCCGGGTTTACCTGGGCGCTGAAACAACTCGCAGTATGGGTCTAGCTTACTAAAAAGCTGAGT
>CAZZZY010000048.1:0-15938 GCA_964658545.1 uncultured Acetobacteraceae bacterium
CTAGCTTCAGCATGATGGGAATATAATTCAGAATAGACCCTACCGCCACATCAGCAACAGTGAACTCATTACCCAGCAAAAAAGGCTGCTTGCTGAAAATTTCATTTAACGGAGTCAATAAGCGGGGCATTTCTCGTTCCCGATTTGCTTCTACAAAAATCCCTGTAGCTAGGGTAGAATTTCCAAACAATACCCACTGGGAAAATACAGCACGTTCCTCTAGTGAAAGTGGAGTTTTACTGTACTTATCGGCGAGATACAGCAAAATTGCCCCAGATTCCCAAAGTTGAAAATCCCCATCAACAATTGCTGGAACTTTACCAATTGGGTTAATTGCCAAATATTCAGGCTTGAGGTGTTCACCCGCCTGCATATCGAGCTTGACGAATTCGTAAGGAACTTGGATTTCCTCTAAATACCATTGAACAATTGAAGCTCGACTCCGAGCGCCGCCGTAAAGTTTGAGCATAATTACTTAAAGAACTTTGTGAGTGTGAGAATGCTGTTTAATGTTATCTTCTTTCGTTACAACTCTAGCGGCATTTAGCACTCGTTTGCGCTCAATGGAATACTTAAATTCGGTGTAGTTTGTACCTAATGGAATCAGGGATTTTGCAGATTCACGACGCTTGTAGGTACGAGCTACTGCAAATGCTCGTGGCACAAATTCCTCTCCAAACTGAGCCGACTCTGGGAAGCCATCTGGCAGGAGTTGCGAATCGCCATCTAACACAGATCCCAAAGTTGTGGCATGAGCTAGCTTATAGGACGTAGGAATGCCCTTTAAAAGCGCTTCCAAAGCCGCGGAGGGAATCGGTTCTATAACTTCGATTTGATAAACTTCTCCATCTTCTTTGACGAAGCAGGTTGCCAAGCCGATAACAATGTAGTCATCAGTTGCCAAATCAGGGGCATTGGGATAGGAAATTGCGGTTGTCATCAGAAAATTTCTCAAAACTTAAAAATTAAATGGGGGATTGGGGATTGGGGATTGGGCATGGTTATTCTCCTTGTCCATCCTTGTCTCCCCCTGCCCTTCTACCCTCTTTTTCATCTCTAAAAGAACGGCTTGTTGGCATTCTACCAATTTGTTGCTCTCACTACTTGACCAATCTTTGAGATTGACATTTACTTAGGACTTACGCAAAAATACACGCGGTTGGGGCAATTTATGTAGACGCAAAGCGGCTGACCGCAGGGTATTGCTCCTACCGGAAAATCAAGGTTTGGGCTATTTTTTGCGTAAGTCCTGTTGCTATTTCTGGAATTCCCCTTTGGGATCAAGTATCCATGATTAGGTTTGAGGAACAATTGTTTATTTAGGGCGTAAACTTCTCTTGTGCAACTAGCTTAAGTTCTCTCTTTAGATGGCTTTAATGTAACCCTAAATACCTTAAAAATAGACATAGTGGTAAAACCACTACCGAAGAAAAAACTAGAATTTGATTTCACAAAGCATGGATTTCAGGCAGGAAAAGATGAATACTCACTCATTTCTAGCTGACGATGACCAGCAAAATAAGCAATATAAATATGTTTTAAATAATAATACAAATAAAGTCCAAAAACATAGGGAAAACGATCTCAGCGCATCTACTTTAGGGAATAACTGCTTACGCTCTTTTGCTTTGAAGTCGGCTCAACAAGGAGATTATACTGAGGCGATCGCAACCTTAACTCAACTAATTTACCGCTATCCTCACAATGCCGTTGATTACAACAATCGGGGGCTGATTTATTTCCAAAGTGGTGAAAGAGGAAAAGCGCTTTATGATTATAACACCGCCCTCAAGCTTAATCCCAATTTAGCTAGTGCTTATAATAACCGAGCAAATTACTACGCGGCTTGTGGAGAATTAGCAGCAGCACTTGCCGACTACGATCAAGCCATCGATTTAAATCCTGTTCATGTCCGGGCGTGGATTAATAGAGGCATTACCTGGCGTGACTTGGGGCAATATGAGCAGGCAATTGAGAATTTTGAGGTAGCACAGATTTTCGGTCAACTAGAAGGTCATATCTGGGCTGAACGCGGCAGAACTTACCATCTTTGGGGCGACTGGAATTGTGCGATCGCAGATTATCGTCGCGCCCTCACTCAACTGCCTTCTCTCGAAACAACTAGGGACTTTACGGGTTCTCGCTTGCGTTTACAAATCGAAAATTGGCTAAAGGATTTGTTATCTCCTGAGCGTCCTATTTGGTAGATTAATTCTTCTGGGGGATTCCAAATTCAAAATAATTGATTAATTTTGAACTGGATTGTAGTGACGCTGTATCGTTAATGACTAATAGATGATAACTAGATAGCTATTCAAAAATTAGCTATCAACCATTATTTATTAGCAATAATATAAATTAACACCCGATTTATATGTAACCAGAATCACAAGAAACCTAAATAATGCCAAATCCGGTATTTGTTATGTATTAAGGTGATGACTCTATTTGTTCATCTTCTTGGCGATCCTGATTCATCAACACAATCCGACGCTGGTTAGGATCAAATCGGTATCCTTGTTGTTGCATAATACTTTTAGTTTGCTGAGGATCGAAGTTACGGCTAAATTCTGCCTGCAAACTATTGACGTGTACTTCCATCAACTTGACTTCAGTACTAATTTCTCGTAACTTTTCTTGCTGTAACCAATGATAAGGCAAAAGTTGTGCTAGAGCAGATCCAGCAATGGCTGTAATTACAAGATTAACTGCGATCTTGGCTGTGCTTTCTAGTGCCATCACCTGGTAAGAACGTTGACGAAGATGCCGTTTTGGTCTAGGAATGACCCGGCGTTTTTGTATAGGTTGTAACGGTGGTCTAGAGGGTTGAATTGCGTTCATAATGCTAAAAAATAACCTCGCTTAGTGAAGGGAAGCACTATCAGGAGTCCTGATGGCTGTACATGGATTGCGGGGCGTTTAGCCCGTGCTTAGTAAAAAAACAATCGCACTCAGCATCAAATCACTTCCGAATAGCGAGTGCCTTGGTTAGAGTGGGAAGATTCATAAATACTACTTCTTACTGGGCACTCAGCACTCAGGACTCCTGAATGGTTGATTTAGCTGTCATATTACTTCATTTTTTTGAAATAGCTACAAGTGTTGCACCAGTTAAAAAATAACCTGGCTTACGTAAGTGCTAGTTTTCTAGCTACTTATGGCATAAAGCCACAAGCATCTAGAAATTGCACCCCGTACTGCCAGGATTATTAGCTTTTTAACTGTGTCACATCGTAGCGTTATTTGTAAAGTTCTGTGGCTAATCGCCAAGCAAGAACTCCTGGAATTAGTGCCACAACTAGAGCGATGTAGACTTGAGTATCCGAGATGGAAGACACCTGAGCGATGTACAGAGTATCTAAGATAGGCATGGCTGAAAACCTCCTAACCTGAATAGATTTTGAACAGTTCGTTTACTACTTTTCCTTGTTTTGCCAGAATTGGGGAATATCTTGTTACAAGATGCAACAAAAGCAGTTATTAGTCAGTATTCCTTATTTATTCTCCATTAAAAAAATTTATAAAAATTATGAATTTGTATTTGGGTATCGACTTCGGCACATCTGGCGCACGCGGTGTAGTGATTGACGAGGAAGCCTCTTCTATTCAGGCTGAGGTGCGATATCCCTTTCAGGACTCACCAGCCGCCATCAAGCCAAAAATTTGGCAGGAGGCTTTGTTTGTGCTGGTGGAACAAATACCTGAAGATTTGCGGCCAGAAATTAAAGCGATCGCAATTAATGGGACTTCTTCGACAGTCTTGCTGGTCGATGCTGTGGGCAACTGTGTAGATGCACCATTGCTGTATAACGATGCGCGGGGATCATCTGTCCTAGAGCATTTGAGGAGGATAGCACCCCCCAATCATACCGTATTGAGTGCCACTTCCAGCCTAGCCAAACTTTTGTGGATGAGGCAATTACCCTCTTTTAGCGAAGCTAGATATTTCTTGCATCAAGCAGATTGGCTGGGGTTTCTCTTACACGGACAGTTGGGGATTAGCGATTACCATAATGCTTTAAAGCTGGGTTATGACGTGGAGGAGTTGAAATATCCAGAATGGCAAGAATTGCTGCAAATACCGATTCAGCTACCCAAAGTTTTAACTCCTGGTACTCCCATTGCCGAATTGCGCCCTGAAATTGCGGATAAATTCGGTTTACGCCGTGATTGTCTGGTGTGTGCAGGTACAACTGATAGTATTGCGGCTTTTCTCGCCAGTGGTGCAAAATTACCCGGTGAAGCCGTGACTTCCCTTGGTTCAACGTTGGTACTGAAGTTGTTAAGTCATACCCGTGTAGAAGATGCTAGATATGGAATTTATAGCCATCGCCTGCGGGATTTGTGGCTGACTGGTGGTGCTTCTAATACTGGGGGTGCAGTACTGAAGCAATTTTTCACAAACGCTGAGTTAGAAAGCCTTAGCCGAGAAATTGATGGATCAAAAGCTAGTGAGTTCGATTATTATCCGTTGTTGAAGGTAGGCGATCGCTTTCCGATTAACGATCCCAATTTAGCCCCACGTTTGTCACCACGTCCTGATAAACCAGTGGAATTTCTGCATGGGTTGTTAGAAAGCATTGCCCGCATAGAAGCGCGAGGATATGAATTATTACAGCAAATGGGAGCAGACAAATTAAGCCGTGTTTATACTGCTGGTGGTGGTGCTGCAAATGACAATTGGACTGCGATTAGGGCGCGTTATTTGCAGGTTCCTGTAGTAGCCTCAGTGTATACAGAAGCTGCTTACGGGACGGCGTTATTGGCGATGGAAGGGGTAAACTAAAGTAATTGTGTAACTATCTTTTTGTAGATATTTTGTAAATCAGTATCTATCCCAGTGACAATCGACATATCTCTGACGATACTAGGATGATTAGATACCGGACTATAGATTCCAGGTTGATCATCTGGGCAGCTATTCGGGGATGGGTGCTTCGCAGCAAGCGAATGTCATCTATCCCCTTTACTAATTATTGTTATAAGTTCTGAGGGGATTAGGAGAAAATCGAAAGGTTTTTTAAGAAGGTTTGACCTGCGCGATCGAGATTATCATCTAGGGAAAAGGTGAGTCAAATCAAGATGCTGTTTAAAACCCTTTACCAAACTCGTTGATATTTCCCCTCCATCATAAGATTTTAATGCTGCATTCATACCAGCGATCGCAATTTTATAGGCACTTGGGGAACGAACCGCGAAGGCGCGAAGTACACGAAGGAAGAGTTAAGAAGAGAGGATAATACGTTTGATGCCTTGTTTAAGGATGGGGACGTTAAAGTTAATCAGAAGGCCAAGGGGATGTTTGGTCATTTTGAGGTACGAGAGGACTTGAGCTTCGTGGATGGGAGCTAGGTTTTGAACGGCTTTTAATTCAACAACTACAACATCGCCAACCAGAAAATCTAATTGCCCCTCACCAACGGGATGCCTTTTATATTCCACTGCTACTGGATGCTTAGACTTATGAGGTATCCCACGCATGAGAAATTCCAGTTTCAGTGCCTTGTGATACACCTCCTCCAAAAACCCTGGCCCCAACACCTTATGTACCTCAATCGCTGCGCCAATCACAGCATACGCTAGCTGCTCCGGCTCATCACCAAGCTGCCTCATCCTTCTTTCCTCTTCCTTCGCGTACTTCGCGCCTTCGCGGTTCGTTTCCATCAATCCCCCTCCAACCCTATGGCAAAATTTATAAAAGTCCTTCCTTAGTTTTCCCGCATGACCGCAACCATTCCCAACCTCCCCAGCCTCTACGACCCCTTTTCCACTGAAGCCAAGTGGCAAAAATTCTGGCAAGACAACCAAGTTTACAAAGCTGACCCCAACAAAAGCGGCGAACCCTACTGCATCGTCATTCCCCCGCCTAACGTCACCGGCAGTTTACACATGGGTCACGCTTTTGAAAGTGCCTTGATTGATACCCTCGTGCGCTACCACCGGATGCAGGGGCGCAATACCCTGTGGCTACCCGGAACTGACCACGCCAGCATTGCCGTGCATACTATGCTGGAAAAGCAACTCAAAACAGAGGGGAAGACTCGCTATGAGTTGGGACGCGAGAAGTTCCTAGAACGCGCTTGGCAATGGAAGGCGGAGTCTGAGGGAACAATTCTGAATCAACTGCGACGCTTGGGTGTCTCGGTGGACTGGTCACGGGAAAGGTTTACTCTGGATGAGGGTTTATCTAAAGCTGTTGTTGAGGCATTTACTCGTCTCTACGAGGAAGGCTTAATTTATCGTGGTGAATATTTAGTTAACTGGTGTCCTGCTTCTGGGTCGGCTGTGTCTGATGTGGAAGTGGAAAATCAAGAAGTTAATGGAAATCTTTGGCACTTCCGCTATCCCCTCACCGATGGTTCCGGTTTTGTTGAGGTGGCGACAACTCGACCAGAAACGATGTTGGGCGATACGGCTGTAGCAGTTAATCCTAATGACGATCGCTACAAACATCTCATTGGCAAAACTGTAACTCTGCCTATTCTACAACGAGAAATTCCTATTATTGGCGATGAATTCGTTGACCCCACTTTTGGCACAGGTTGCGTGAAGGTGACTCCCGCCCATGACCCGAACGATTTTGACATGGGTAAGCGTCATAATTTGCCGTTGATTAATATTATGAATAAAGACGGTACTCTCAACGCCAACGCTCTTGAGTTTCAAGGACAAGACCGCTTTGTTGCGAGAAAGAATGTGGTTTCTCGCTTAGAGAGAGATGGTTTTTTGGTGAAGATCGAAGATTATAAGCATACCGTTCCCTACAGCGATCGCGGTAAAGTACCCATTGAACCCCTCCTCTCAACTCAGTGGTTTGTCAAAATTCGCCCCCTCGCTGACCAAACTCTCGAATTCCTCGACCTGCAAACTTCCCCAGGGTTTGTCCCCCAACGCTGGACTAAGGTCTATCGTGATTGGCTAGTAAAACTCACTGATTGGTGTATCTCTCGCCAATTATGGTGGGGACACCGAATTCCTGCTTGGTATGCTGTCAGTGAAACTGGTGGGCAAATTACCGATAACACGCCCTTTGTGGTGGCAAAATCGGAAACTGAAGCTTGGGAGAAAGCTAAATCACAATTTGGTGAAAATGTCAAGCTTGAACAAGACCCAGATGTACTAGATACTTGGTTTTCTTCTGGACTCTGGCCATTTTCGACTTTGGGCTGGCCGGAACAAACTCAAGATTTAGCAACTTACTACCCGACTACTACTTTGGTGACAGGCTTTGACATCATCTTTTTCTGGGTAGCCAGAATGACCATGATGGCTGGGCATTTTACGGGGCAAATGCCTTTCCAAACGGTTTACATCCACGGCTTGGTACTGGATGAAAAGGGTCAGAAGATGTCAAAGAGCAAAGGTAATGGCATTGACCCATTGTTACTGATTGACAAATATGGTACTGATGCCCTGCGCTACACCCTAATTAGGGAAGTGGCTGGCGCTGGACAAAATATCCGGCTGGAGTACGATCGCAAAAAGGATGAATCGGCTTCTGTGGAAGCATCCCGCAACTTTGCAAACAAGTTGTGGAATGCTGCCCGATTTGTGATGATGAATTTAGATGGACAGACACCCCAACAATTGGGGAATCCGGTTGCTACCGAATTGAGCGATCGCTGGATTCTCTCGCGCTATCATCAAGTTGTCAAAGAAACCACCAATTACATCGATAATTACGGTTTAGGCGAAGCAGCAAAAGGACTATACGAGTTTATTTGGGGTGATTTCTGCGATCAATATATTGAACTGGTGAAATCCAGATTGCAAGTAGATGCCGATCCCACATCGCGGCGGGTAGCACAGCAAACTCTCGGCTACGTGCAAGAAGGGATTATGAAACTGCTTCATCCCTTCATGCCTCATATTACCGAAGAAATTTGGCAAACTCTCACCCAACAACCAGCAGATTCCCTGCAAACTCTACCCTTACAAATCTATCCCCAGATAGATGCGAACTTAATCGATGCAGTTTTGGAAGAACAGTTTCAATTACTGATTGCGACTATCCGCACAATTCGGAATTTGCGTGCTGAAGCGGATATTAAGCCAGGGGTCAAAATAACAGCGAATTTGCAAACTGAAAGTGAGAAGGAGCGGGAAATTCTCACTGCTGGACAGTCTTATATTAAAGATTTGGCTAAGGTTGAGACTTTAAGCATTACTGATAAGCAAGTCCCCCAAACTATTGCTGTTAAAAAACCTCTGAGGGGTTTGAAGACAATTGGCTTAATTATCGTCGCCATTGTCTTTGGTAGATTGGGTTTAGCTGCGGGAAATGCCATTGATGACATTCCCATCGTCGGAACTTTCTTTGAAATAGTTGGTTTTGCTTACACAGCTTGGTTTGTTAGCCAAAATTTACTCACTGCTCAAGCGAGACTTAGGTTATGGGGACGTTTCTTCCCGCAGAGAGAATTAGAACAACCACAAGAACCAGAAAATGCGATTGCAGGTGTAATTGGTACAATACAAGTGCTAATTCCTCTGGACGGCGTAGTGGATATTGAAGCTGTGCGTGCCAAGCTAGAAAAAAGCTTGAGTAAAGCTGAAGCAGAAGTTCAGTCACTGAGTGCCAGATTAAACAATCCTAGTTTTGTAGACAGAGCTAGAGCCGACGTGGTACAAGGGGCCCGGGATGCCTTAGCAGAAGCACAGAAACAAACTGAAATTTTACACGAGCGCCTAAAGGCGTTGTCGTAGATTTCGTCTGCGTGGCTTAGGATAACTGTAATGGGTAATGGGAAAGTCAATAATTTCCAATTACCCATTACCAATTAAATTTATTTTAAATATCAATTTTGTCCTTGTTTTTTATTAAAAATCATTTTTGTAATTTTGAGCGGAGCCGGAGATGTTTCCGTTACTCCAGAGAAGTTGAAGCTAAGGCTTCTTTAGATTCAGAACTTCTCCTATGGTCAACGCTACGCGAATGGTGATGTGGAATTTTGAATTGGAGCGAAGCGACTCTCATGCTATATCTAGCCCAGGTGCGTAAAAACGATTTTTTAGACCAGCACCAGTTACGCTTGTTGGCGCGTCAAGAAGCTGATAACTTGTGGGCGATAATTCCAGAAGAGGCTTTCATTCTGCTAGGAAAGGGAAAGATCATGAGTGAAAACTTACTTGTTTTAGTGGAGCTTTCCCCTGAAGGCGACATTGAAAGACTAGAAGACGCTACCAACTGGGTACTCCATCTGGTACAAAACTACCTTACCATCGGCATTACCCCAGAATTGTTGCAGCACGAAGCCGAACGAGCAGAACACTGGCGACAATGCCTGACGTTGCAAAACCAAGACTTAGCACGACGTACCTTAGAATTGGAAGCTCGTCGTGAACAAATTCAAGCCTTAGAAGAAAGCCTGAAACGCGAGAAAAATGGTTATCCCCAACAGGAAAGTTAAAAGCTTGCAATTGTGTTGCCTATTGCTGCTATATAAGGGAAGGGACTGGGAGTTAGGTCTGTATTTCATGCAATTGAGAACCGCTATATTGCAAGCAGATCACCGTTTAAATCATGTCCAAGTCTGAACCCATTACACCCAATTTGGTGGTCAATCTTTTACCCCTGAGTAGCCTTTCTTCTAACTCCCAAAAAAATGGGCGAACCGGGAGTTATGAGTTATAAACTATGAATTCTTGACTAGGGTGATGTGTGTTTAAATCTTTCACGAAACTTGACTACCTGCTCAAAGAAACTTTCCTCGGTTTACTGCGGGGAGGTTGGATGAATTGGGCAGCTGTAAGTACTGTGACGGTGTTACTGTTTTTATTTGGTTTGAGTTTACAAACCTCTTGGCAAGTCGAAAAACTCCTTTATCAGTTCGGTAGTCAGTTAGAAGTATCAGTTTATCTCGAACCGGATACGCAGGCCGAAAACATTGAGCCACTGATTGCCAAAATGCCAGAGGTTGCGGCGATACAAAGCATTACCAAAGAGCAGGCTTGGACTAAGTTAGTTAAGGAAATGAGAATTTCTGATATTGAAGGCGCTACCCAGCAGCTAGGTGAGAATCCTTTGGTTGATGAGATGAAGGTGAAAGCACGTAATTCTCAAGTTGTACCAACTTTAGCAACGCAACTGGCTAAGTTGCGGGGAGTTGATACGGTGGAGTATATCGATGAAGCAGTTAAACGCATTGCCCAGTTGCATCGGGGTCTGAACTGGATTACTTTAACAATTACGATTATTCTGACCTTAACAGCGATCGCAGTAACTACCACCACAATTCGGCTGATTGTTATGGCGCGACGACAGGAAATTGAAATTATGCAACTGGTGGGAGCAACTTCCGCTTGGATTTACCTACCGTTTGTTTTACAAGGAATTGCTTTTGGTTTGGTTGGTGGTGCGATCGCTTGGAGTTTCATTTCTGTGATTCAACAGTTTCTCGGTAAGTTGCTAGCTAATCAACCAGAGTTTATCCAAGTTATCAGCAATGGAGTGCAACTCACTCCAGCCCAAATTTTACTATTACCCTTGATTCTCTTGAGTTTCGGTGCTGCTGTAGGATTAATGGGAAGCTTATTTGCAGTCCGACGTTTTGCTAAAGGTTAGGGTGTAAAGGTTGGAGTACTTCACTTAATTAATTGCACCCCTGACCAAAATCACTGTACTTTCTACACCAGAGGCGATCGCTTCGGGAATATTACCTTGAATCGCCTGCTGCAACAATCCCTCGCGGGAAGCTCCTAAAACTACAACATCGTAACCTTCGGTTTTCACTAGGTTAATCACACCTTCTGCAACTGAATTAGCTTGGACTGGGAGAGCAACTATAGTACTATACAATTTGCACCGCCGCATTAAATGGCGGATGGCTTGTTCTGAAACTGACATATCTGGATTGAGTTCAGATGGCTTAAACACCTGTGTCAGGCGAATTTGTGGCTCATTTCCCAATGTAATTAAAGCAGGTAACAACTTAATCGCTAGAGGGGAATTGGGACCACCTGCCATTGGAACTAGCCAGCGATTGAAGGAGTGTGGAGTGCTGAATGTGGAGTTTTCGGTAGTGCCTAATTTTACCAAAACTACTTCGCAGGTGGCTTGGCGAATTATGGTGTCTACAACGTTCCCAAAAATCCGACCAGGGGTAGATGTGTTACCTTTCCATCCCATGAGAATTAGGTCAATGTGTTCTTCCTTGATTGTCTCTAAAATTGCCTGGGCTGCGTCGTGGGTAACTCGAATCTGCGTGTGGAGGGGAATTTTCCACTTTTTTGCTAAGACTTCCGCCTGTCGTAGCAAGCGGCGACTTTTTGCCGTTCTCACCTCTGTTTCCGATGGGGAACTGTGGCGGGGTATCAGCATCACTTGCACGCAATTTATTTCATAATGGCGATCGCGGGCAATAGCTGCTGCCATTTGTAATAAAATAGCTGCTGTTTCGGGATTAGCTACTGGTACTAATAACCTACCTCTGCCGGTGCTGGGCGATCGCGTTTGGTAAACTACATAAGAAGGTTGTGATCGCAGTCTAGGAGTCCCATTGTCACAATTGAGATGATCTGCTTCTGCCCGAATAATATCTCCACGGGTAATAATTCCGATCAGTTTCCGTCCATCTACCACTGGTAAGCGACTGACTTGATAGCGATCGAGTAAATACAGCACATTGCTCAGGGTGTGGATCGGTGTTACTGTCATCGGGACAGGTGTCATTATTTCTTTTAAAGAAATATCATTGGCTAAATTGCGATCGCGGATTTTCAGCAAATCTGATTGCGTGACAATCCCCACCAGCTTGCTATCTTCTAACACGGGGAAGCCACGATGGTGGGAACGGGCAAAAGCTTGCATTGCTTCATCCAAAGGCATCTCTACATCCAGAGTTTCTACCTGTTGCTGCATCACATCTTTGGCCGTTAAGTTTGCTATTGTTCCCTCAGTAGAAGATTCTTTTTTGATTGTGATGCCATTCCACTCTAAAAGTTTGTCGTATAGTGAGCCTGGCACTAGCCTTTCGGCGACTAGATATGATGTTACAGAGCCAATCATTAAGGGCAACACTAAGTTGAAATCTGTAGTCATTTCAAACACAATTATTATCCCCGTAATTGGAACTCTGGCGACTGCCGTAAAAAATGCACCCATTCCTGCCAAAGCAAAGGTAATTGGTAATCCACTCCGTATCCCCAAAGGAAGCAGCAGACTGTGTTCTCCTATACCCACCAAGTAGCCAAGGGCGGCTCCCAGAGTTAAGGCGGGAGCAAATAATCCTCCTGGGACACCAGAGCCATAAGCTACCAGTGTTAAGATAAACTGGGAGACAAAGGCGATCGCAGCTATTGACCAGCTAGCCTCACCCGTAATCAAAATTTCCCGCAGTCCCGTGTTATCTCGAAATGCTAGCGGTAAGATCGCCACAATCATCCCAGATACTAGCCCAGCGAGTCCCACACGAGCAGGTAATCCAAAACGTAGAGAGCGGCGGTAAACGCTTAAGCTGGCGATTATGCCTCGATTGAAGAGCGCTCCCAGCAAACCAGCCAAAATCCCCAACACCAAATAGAAAGGAATATCTTGAAGAAAAAAGCTGGTCTTGGAAGCAGTTAATGCTAGATTGAGATCCAGACTGCGACCACCTAATAAGCGCGAGACGACTGCACCGATAAAAGAAGCCAGAATTGCAGTGCCCAGGGTAAAGCCAGAGAAATCCTGTAGAAGTTCTTCTACCACAAATAATACACCTGCGATCGGCGCATTAAAAGCAGCCGCTAATCCGGCTCCTGCACCGGCAGCAATCAACTGACGGCGATGGTCTGGCGAAGTCGGAAACCACCGACTGAGTTGAGATGCTAGGGCTGCACTCACCTGAACTGTTGGCCCTTCCCGCCCTAAAGCTAGCCCAGAACCCAATGCTAGAATCCCACCTATTAGCTTGACCAAGGCAACTCGTAAATCTAGAGCAATTGGTACATTGGCCAGCACTGCCTTGACTTGAGGAATACCGCTTCCATAAGTTTCTGGTGCTACGCGTTCCACCAGCCATCCGGCGAGTAATCCACAAATGAGTCCGACACCAGGTAGCACAAACCAAGCTGGTAGTAGTACTGATGTCTGCACTCGCCATGCACCTAGCCATCCTACCCCCGACTTAATTAAAACTGCTGCAAGAGCTGAGACTAAGCCAATCAGACAAGCTTCAAAGATGGCTAAACGACGTTGTGGCCGCAGCAGTTGGCGAAAGTGTTGGAGGATGGATAGATGCCACATAATATCCAAGATATTGGGTTATCGAATTATGTTATTGGGTATAACTATAACTTAAGCACCAAGATTACTTGTTGAAACTCACTCCGACAAACTTTGTTACCACTTGGGGAGACCCTTTGACGCTAGCCTCTCCTTTTGGAAGAAGACCGCATTTTTCGCTTTTCTCCCTATCCATAACGTAATTACGAATTACGAATTATTTAATTGCTTCTCCCCGTAGTGGATAGCCCTTCTACTATCAGAGATGGAGTATAACAAGAACCATTCCAATCGCCATCGTTGCCCAGCGAAACCAATTGCTTAAGAGCTGTGTAGACATTACCTGCAACCATCGTATCCTTAACGCGCCCAATTACGTAACCATTTTGGACGCGGTAGCCTAAATCAACGTTGATCGAAAAATCTCCAGAAATACTGCCGTCACCACCCAGCATTTGATCCACAATCAAGCCATCATCTAGTTGGTGAATTAAATCTGGTAGTGATGCCGAACCTGGTTGGATCAGAAAATTAAATAACCCAGGGGTAGGATAGCTACCTAAACCAGGGCGAAAACCATTTCCAGTGGTGTCAGTACCCAGTTGGCGACCAGTGGTGCGATCGCCATAAAAATGCTGTAAAGTACCATTTTCGATAAATACTAAAGATTTAGTCGGAGTGCCTTCATCATCAAAAGGACAACTGTAAGGGCCGGCTTGGGGATCTTGGTAGAGGGTGAGACTGGGTGCAACTACTTGGTTTCCCAGGCGTTCTGCCCAGGGGGAAGCTACTTCTAAGACTAGTTTGCCATTCAAAGCGGCTTGCACAGTACCCCAAAGCATATCGGCGGCTTTAGAAGTGAACAAAATCGGGACACGACCAGTAGGAGGTGAGACATTTTCTTTAGCCCAAATTAACCGTTGTAAAATTTGGTTAGCTAATATCTGAGGGTAGAGTTCTCCCCGCTTGGTTTGACCATCAGAAACACTTAAAAAATCATCGCCACGGACCCATTCTGCTGATACATAGCAGTTGAGGGTAGTATCGGTATAGTAACAATCTAAACCTTTAGTGTTAACCAGTCTGGTGGTTTCTATATCACATTCCCAGTCACCATTGCACACAACATCGGGATAGGCATCGCGGATGAGTGCGATCGCTTCTTTGCCCCAGTCTACCAAAATCTCTATCGGTACACTTTCCCCTAAATCTGGGTAGAAGGGCTGAAAGTTAGAGCCTAATTCTACTGTTTCTGGTTGATTTAGTTGACTTAGTGCCAGAGCTTTTTCCACCATCACTTCAGCTAGGACAGAACCGTAAGCCACCGTGAGTCCCGGACGACCGTTTCGCCAAAGTCGTAGTGCTGTACCTTCAGATTGGTTGGTTTCTAGCTGTTTGAGTCGGTTTGCCTCAAAAAACACTGGACGAGAAAGCGATCGCGACTGATACACCTCAGCAGCTTCGGCTCCAGATTTTATAGCTAGTTCCAGCAACTGTTCGGCTAGTGTATCTTGTGACAAATTTTCAGAACCCATGATCCTTAGTGAATTGTGGATTTTGAACCGCATATCAACGCCATCTCTTGAAAGTGCGATCGCTACCGATCAGACTTTCTGCTGATAAACGCAGATAACTATCCAAAAATCATCAGTGTTTCCTTATAGTTGCGATTTGGAACCGCAGATCAACACTGATGGACGCAGTTAATTATCCCAAATCATTGTCATGTCTCAACGGATCTAGTCATTAGTCATTAGTCATTCTCCCCCATGCCCCATTCCCATTTTCAAAGATTAACCTCTTGCAACAGCCAAAAACCAGCAAAAGATTGTGCTTTGGGATCAGACTGTACACCAATAAAATGCACTCCATTAGCTTTTTGCTTGGCTTCTTCAAAACCTTTGGCTTCTGCTAAAGTTTGAGGTTTTTTGATATTTGCCACAATCCAGCTTTCATTAACACCAGTTTCTAAAAGCAATCTTGCCTCTTCACTGGTATCAAATCTTAAGAAAGCCAACTCCAAACCAGACATCCAGCCTGCCAAGGGCAACGCTCTCGGTGAGAAAATCAAAATACCAGGAATCCGGGCTTCGGGTGAAACTTGCGCCAACTCTAAAGGGAAAGCTTCACCAAAGCCAATTTCCCACTCTGGCATCTCTGCAAAATCCGCAGCATCTAAGGTAACAAATACCCACTGCTGTCCTTCCAAAGCATCTGGTAAACGTTGCGGTAAAGGCTTCTCCAAGCGGACTGAGGGATTAGTCCCCCCTTGATACCCTGGTTCTTGAGGATACACTTCCTCCATGCGCTCTTCTAACCATTTGTTTAGAACCAAAGTACGGCGGCTAGGCTGGGCGGGAATGCTCAAGTCCTGACAGGCTTTAGTAATCATATTATTCATTTGGCGGCGGAAAAAGCGGATTTTAATTGGTGCTTTTCCTGCTTGGTTAATAGCCTCCTGCAATGCTGTCCGCAACCAGCCCGAATTTACCTGGGTACTGGGACAATATTGAGCATAGCGAAACAAAGAATCTGGTTTTGTGCCGATATCCAAGGGACTTTCGCAGACTAAAACTTCCCAAATTTTTTTCTGATTAGCGTCGAGAATCGGACGAGAGTAAAAATCGATTTCCCAAATACTGCCCATGTTTTGCGGTAAAAATCTGGCTGTTATGTTTTCCTGATATGTTGATCATACGAGTGTTGGGGCAGCATTGGGAATTGGGCATTGGGA
>CAZZZY010000049.1:0-461 GCA_964658545.1 uncultured Acetobacteraceae bacterium
CCGCCATTATGACCGCCATTATGAGATTCAGCATTAGCATTTGGTGTAATAGCCAAAATAGAGCTAGCACCAAGAAGAACAGCTAAAGTAGCGAGAGTAAAACGTCTCATGTTTTTATCCTGTAAGAATTTGTGTCGATATTTTTTACTTTGATAGTAAAGCTCTCATTTTTAAAATCTAAATAGAAGTCAGAAACAGCAGTGTCAAAAATATCAACCATGTATTTCACATAGTGAAAATGGAATTTGTTCATAAAAGTTAGTATGACATCCTGTTGTTAGAAATCATGTTTCATCAGAGTATAAGTTCTCTAATTTGTACTAGAAACGTTTAAATCTTTACAACAACCTTTCATTTAAAATTAGAAGAAAATACAAATATTCTAGTGCAGTATCATTTGTTTCTTGTCCCACTTCGGCTACGCCCAGTGACCGCCGCATTCATGCGTGGGGTTTGATAAT
>CAZZZY010000049.1:471-15752 GCA_964658545.1 uncultured Acetobacteraceae bacterium
ATTTTGAATTTTGAATTTTGAATTCCCCGAGGGGGTTGAACCGATCTGTAGAACCCTCTACCCAATCCGAAGTTAATGTCAAAAGTAGGATGGGGCGGCCGATAGATGAAATAGGGGTTGTAGACGTAAGCAGGAGGAGGTGCTACGGAGTAATACCCATCTTCATTACAAACCTGAGTAGTCTGTTGTACAACTATTTTAGGTACAACATTCTCTTGCCCGTTATAAGGTAGATTAAAATAACCATCGTGAAAACCACGAGCAAATTCACCTCTCGTAGTCTGAGGTTGATAAGCTTGTTTGTTCCGAGCGCTTTGTTCCCCTTCTCGATAACCATCTGCATAAGCATGGGAGCGGTCAGCCACCGATTCTTGGATCACCTTATTGTTAGTAACAGGATGACAGTAAACAACGCTATCAGCTTTAGCGGCTTGGGGGAAAAGTAAAGATGTTGAGCCAGCGATTAAGCTGAATATTGCCGCAACAACTGTTTTCTTCATAGCCTTTAACTTCCTTTAAGCTTAATGCTCTAAGCCCTTTAACTTTAATTATAAAACCTGAGTTGTCAGATGACATGAGCCAAAAATCATAAATTAATTGAGTCAGAAGTAATATATTTAATTTAGATAAAAATCAACTCCCTCAAAGAATTCAGAAACTGCAAGGGATAATTCCAAACCTATATAAGATAATACTAATCAATCTGTTTGTAGATGGGTTATAAGACTTTTAAAATATAACTTGTATGTACTTAGGATAGATGTTGAGTATTCCTATAGATAGATAGATAAACTTGAATTGGGTCGGGCGATGTCTGCGACGGGCTGTGATGCTCGAACGCGAACAGAGGCAACCCAACCACAGGAGAAGACTCGAAGAGAGCTTCTCTACGAGACGCTGCGCTTGGGCTTCCTCTAAGAATCGGGAGAGCGATCGCTTGGATTGGGATGTTCGGCGGTGCAACTGTTCAGGGCTGGGGGTAGCTGCTTCGGTTGATGAGCAGCATCACAGACATTATGCAATACCGACACCACCCGTTATGCCATAAACCTCTCCGGTGATGTAGCTTGCCTCCTGTGAAGCAAGGAGAACGTATATAGGAGCGATCTCTACGGGCTGTCCGGGTCGTCCCAGGGGAACCGTGGTGCCAAATTTCTCAATTTTTTCCTGAGTCTGACCGCCACTGGGCTGTAGCGGTGTCCAGAACGGCCCGGGCGCTACAGCATTGACGCGCACACCCTTCTCAATCATTTGTTTGGAGAGTGCTTTGCTAAAAGCAACAATACCTGCTTTGGTAACCGCATAGTCAATGATGTTCTCTGAAGGTTCATACGCCTGAATAGAAGTTGTATTAATGATGGCTGCACCCGGTTTCAGATGCGGCACTGCCGACTGCGTAATCCAAAAGAGCGCGTATAGGTTGGTCTTAAGCACCTTGTCGAACTGCTCGGAGCTAATATCCCCAAGGGAAGGCTGAGTCTCTTGTGCGCCGGCATTGTTGACAAGGATATCTAAACCGCCCAGAGATTCTACTGCATCCGTCACGAGTTTTCGGCAAAAATTCTCATCCTTTATGTCACCCGCAAGAGCGACGGCTTTTCGTCCCGCTTGTTGGATCAGTTCTATAACCTCTTTTGCATCTGGTTCTTCACTCTCGAGATAGGAGATTGCCACATCAGCCCCTTCACGCGCAAACGCGATCGCTACGGCACGTCCTATACCAGAATCTCCTCCGGTGATCAATGCTTTTCGGTTTGTAAGCTTTCCACATCCTGTATAGCTCTCCTCACCGTGATCCGGTTGAGGGTTCATCTGTTGAGCGAGTCCCGGTGCTGGCTGCGGTTGACGAGGGAAGGGCGGCCCTGGATATTGCTGACGTGGATCTTGCATCTTCAATCGAGCGTTTGTCATCTCTTACACCTCTACTGTGATGCATTCAATTGTAAAATCGCTTTTACATTGCATCTACCCACTTGGTGCAGCATTCAAGTTGTAATTAGTAATAGGTTTAAGACTCTGACGTATCTCTTTGACTCTACCTTTCGGCAGACCCCCAACAAGCGAACTCATAGATATAAGATATTTGGGAGATTATTGGTAGCAGGTGATAATTGCGACTATCACTATTGGCGTTTACCCACTCGATTGGGATTTGGGCTTTTGAGTAAATAATAGGGGATGGGGATAATTACCAATTACCTCATGCAACTAACTCACGGCAAGGTAAAGTACCCATGCTCAGACGCTTAATTGTGATTGTGACTGCCGCTATCCTCTTTAACAACTCCTTGACGCTGGCAGCAGAGAGTCAAAAGCCCAAACCACCGGATAAATTTCCTCCTAATCCTCTAGAAATTACCACACCCGATCCACTACTACCACATTTGTCCAAGCATAAACGACCGTTAACTCTCGAAGAACAGCAAAACTTAGAACCAGCGCTGGATGCCTTAAACCAAGAAGCAGCAGCGAAATTGCAAGTAGGGGATCAGGTGGGAGCGTTTGCAATTTGGAACCGAGAACTTCGCTTGCGGCGATTTTTAGGTTCATTAGCAGAGGTGCAAGCACTATCACGAGTCGGGGCGATCGCCTGGAACCAAAATGATGCAGAAGAGGTAAAATTTATTACGCAGCGATTACAGACAATTCAAAAGCAGATACAATCTCAGAAAAAAACTGTCCGCATTGATCTAGAATTGTGGCGATCGCTAGGTCAAGCTTACCAAAATGTGCGATCTTCTAAACAAGCTCTAGAAGCTTACGACCAAGTTTTGCTAGTGGTGCGACAGCAGAAAGATACAACAGCACTAGTAGAAATCCTTAAGATAATTGGGGAACTAGATTTGAGTTGGTTTGATTATACCAAAGCTGCCCCAGTCTATGAGGAATTGTTGGGTTTAGCTACTTCCCAAGGCGAAGATGTAAACGAGGTAACATATCTGCAACGGCTGGCTTATATTTACGAGCAGACAAAACAACCGCAGCAGTCATTGAATATACTTAATAAACTGGCAGAAATTTACGTTAATGACAATAATCTTACTGAAATACCAGAACTAAAGCTAGCGATCGCTTCAAATTATGAATCTCTAGGAAAGAAAGATCCTAACTTTCTGCTAGAAGCTTTTAAAAATTATCAAGAAGCTTATACCACTGCTTGGCAATTAAAGGAGTACGTTCGAGCTGGTGACGCTTTACAGAAGTTAATTGCGCTGTACCATTCTCAAGGACAAATAGATGAGGCTTTGCAGGTTAGCCAAATTCTTGTACAGACAGAGGAGCAAGCCGCCAACTTTTACGGGATGATGCAAGCTTATGACCAAATTGGGCAATTGTATCTAGAACGCAAAGATTTTCCTCAAGCACTAACAGCTTTTAAAAAAGGGTTGGAACTAGCGCAGCAACTCAAACATCAGGAAGCATACTTTACTGGGCAAATTGAAAAAATCTCGAAAGCAAAGTTGTAGGCAAAATTGACGCTATTACATCACCTGATTTTTGATTTTGGATTGAAACATTCAAAATCAAAAAATGCCTTAGAGGAAAAATTTTGATCAAATAAATTTATCCTACCTCTTATTGATACAATATAACTATAATTTTGGTTGTTCTTATGACCGACAAATAAAAGGATACAAACCCACTTCGGCCACGCTTAGAGCGAGTCCGCAAGCGTCATTTTGAATTCGGAGCGAAGCGACATGACTTCCCTATCGACATTAACTTTACCCGATCACACCGAGTTACCAGACTCAGACGGTACATTTGTGAAAAATCTTCAGGAGCATCCGCAAAGTATCTTAATTACAGATTCAATTAAACCAGTTTTAGAAAAACGCCATCCTGACGGACAATATTGTATTGGACAATATTCTGGTATCTACTGGCGATTGACAGATCCTCCCGAAAAAGGCGCTGAAGCACCCGATTGGTTTTATGTACCGAATGTACCGCCTACTTTGAATGGTAAAATGCGGCGTTCTTATGTGATGTGGAAGGAGTACATCGCGCCGTTAATTGCGCTGGAATTCGTCTCTGGAGACGGTTCTGAAGAACGAGAGCAAACGCCGCCATCTCAAGGCGAAGGTGGGAACGTTGGTAAATTTTGGGTTTATGAGCAGGCGATTCGAGTCCCTTATTATGGAATTTATGAAGTAGCAAAAGCGCAGATTGAGGTGTATCACCTCATCGATAATACTTATCAACTGATGAAAGCCAATGAACGGGGACATTACCCAATTGCTCCTTTAGGGGTAGAGTTGGGAATCTGGCAGGGATTTTATCAGAATGCAGAGTTACCTTGGTTGCGCTGGTGGGATGCACAAGGAAATTTACTGCTAACGGGTGAAGAACGGGCGGAAGTTGAGCGACAAAGGGCTGAAACGGAACGACAGAAGCGGCTCTTAATTACAGAGAAGTTGCGATCGCTCTCTGTTGAACAACTCAATGCTTTAGGAATTGACCCCGAAATGTTGGATTAGGATATCAATAATACATCTTCATATATGGCTGCGATCGCACAACGAAAATCAACGCTAGCTAAATGCACTTCTTGTTCTTTTTCATAAGGGTAAAGTACCCACTGTCCTTGTTCGTTGCGCCGGAAGCATTCTACACTCATTTGCTGTGGTGAAATTAGCACATATTCTTGTAGTGATTCTAAGTGTCGATAACTAGCGAATTTCTTCCCTCTGTCATACCCTTCTGTTGACTCAGAAAGCACTTCGATAATTAAGGAGGGATAGCACTTAAAATATTCAGATTCTCTATCTCGTATATCGCAAGTTACCATCACATCAGGATATAAATAGCGATTTATCACATCAATTTGTGCTTTCATATCTAACATATAGACACGGCAAGCACTACCCCGGAGATGGTTTCGCAGCAGCATAGATACATTCATGCTAACAGTGACATGAGCATCACTTGCCCCTGCCATTGCATAGACTTGCCCATCAATATACTCGTGTTTAATTTCACTTACTTTCTCGCCCTCTAGATATTCTTCAGGGGAAATATAGTACTCACTTTTGCTAATGAGCATTTTAGTACCTTAGTAGTTTTATCAAACATTTTAACCCAGATAACAAATTTAATGGGCGACAGCGCCACCAGTTGGTTTCACCTTTTTCAAGAATAAAATAGCAAGACCACTGAGTAACAAAGCAATGCCAATGAAGTAGAAACAATCGTTAAAAGCCATCACAAATGCTTCCCGGCTGACGATATTAGATATAGATGCGATCGCTTGATTTTGAGCGGTACTCAAATCTGCTCCTTTGCTAACAAAATACTGTGTCATTTGGTCAATTCGCTGCTGAGTCTCTGGATTATATAAAGATACTCCATCACCCAATCTATTCGAGTGAAATTGCTCTCTGTTAGTTAAGAAAGTTGCTAAAGATGCAATTCCTATAGAACCGCCCATATTCCGCATCATATTAAATAAACCACTGGCTGAACCTGCTTCTTTCGGACTCAAACCAGCAGTAGCAATAGAACTCAGAGGTACCATAATTAGGGGTTGTCCCATTGCGCGCACAAATTGCGACCATCGTAATTGCTCTAATCCAGTTTCGTTAGTCATGCTAGAGTTCATAAATGCACTAATAGAAAATAAAGTCACACCAACAGCCACCATTAAACGCACATCAATACGTTGCATCACTCTGGGTATTAAAGGAATAATAAATAGTTGGGGAATCCCGGCCCAAATTAACACCTCACCAATTTGCAGCGCATTGTATTGTTGAATTTGGGCAAGATATAATGGTAAAATATAAATTGACCCATACAATCCTACCCCTAGCGAGACATTCACAATACTGGCTAAACCAAAGTTACGCCGAAGTAAAAGTCGCAAATTAATAAATGGTTGTTTACGAGTTAATTCTATTATAAAAAATAGAGTTATAAAAATTGCTCCTACTATACTTAAACGCACAATTAAGGCTGAACTAAACCAATCTTTGCGGCTACCTTCTTCTAAAACTACTTCCAGGGAACCTAACCCAATAGCCATCGCAATAATTCCCCACCAATCACCTTGTTTCAATAAATTAATTTGGGGTAATTCTTGCTTAATTCCGTACCAAACGCCAGCTAGCATTAATACTCCTGGAATTACATTTATATAAAAGTTGTATTCCCAACCAAAATTTTCTGTTAACCAACCTCCTATTGTCGGGCCAATTGAAGGTGCAAAAACTGCACTAAAACCAAATGCAGCCAATCCAATTGATTGCTTAGATTGAGGTAAAGTTGTTAATACAACTGTCATAGCGGTAGGAATTAATACTCCTCCAGTAAAACCTTGTAAGACCCGAAATAAAATCATGGAATTGAGATCCCATGACCAACCACAGCAGATAGAAAAGAAAATAAATAATGCAGTATTCACTAACAGATAAAGTCGCAGAGAAAACACCCTTGATAACCATCCTGTTAGAGGAATTACCACAATTTCTGCTACGAGATACGCCGTAGAAATCCAAGAACCTTCTTCTAAAGTTGCTGCTAAACTTGCTTGAATATCTTGCAGCGAAGCATTAGTTATTTGAATATCTAATACCGCCATAAATGCACCAAGCATACTGGCTAATACACCAACCCAGGTTCTTAGCGGTACACGTTCTGGTGGTACAGCAGGATTTTGCCCTTGCTGACGAATTACACCTGTATTAGTCATAGCGTTTTACCTGTTTCGTTAAGTAACAAAATTATTATCAAATAGAATTCAATAGTCGGGAATCAGTATTCAGAATGAATTTTGTGCGCCTAGCAGATAAGAAACAGTGTCTTGATTCCAATTCTTGGGTTATTAATTTTTCTCAGATAAATTTTATACCATTTATTTAAGCTTTTCATCTTAATTTTTATTCATTATTACAATGCCCTTTTTTTCATAAATTGGACGCATGATTTGCCTTAAAGCAGGTAACTGTCTGCTAAAAACTATAGAGCCTAAAATACAAGCTATACCATCAATAATTAAAGTGTTGGTAGCACCAATATGACTTGCTAATATACCACCCAACAAATTACCCACGGGAATCATCCCCAAAAATGACATTGTGTATAAGCTCATCAATCGCCCACGTTTGTCATCCTCAACAATTGTTTGTAAAAATGTGTTGCTAGCAGCAATTTGGAGAATTGTACCTAAGCCAACAAATAACATTGTAAATAAAGAAAGTGGTAAAAATCTAGACAAAGAAAAGGCAATTAGACCAGTTCCTAAAATTCCCGGAGCGAAGGCAATCAAGTTACCAATTCCGAAGATTGTTTGGCGTGTAGCGAGATAAATACCACCAGTTAAGGCTCCAACTCCAGATGCTGCCATCAAAAACCCCAAGGTTTCTGCGCCACCCTTGAGAACTTGTTCTGCAATAACTGGTACGAGAATAGTGTTTTGCAGTCCCATGAGACTGACTAAAGTTGATAGCAATAAAATCGAGCGAATGGGTGGAAAGCTAAAGGCATATACAAATCCCTCTTTGACTTTTTGCAAGGGATTCCCGTCAGATACCACATTTTTCCAAGGTTTAACTTTCATTGCCAATAAAGCGGCGATGACAGCAATGTAGCTCAAACCATCGATTAAAAAACAATAGCCAGTTCCAACCCTAGCAATTAATAAACCCCCGATCGCAGGGCCAATTAATCGCGCACCGTTGATCATGGTAGAGTTAATGGCGATCGCATTGGCTAAATCTTCTCTGTGTTCAACCAGTTCTGGCACAAATGCTTGGCGGGCTGGCGCATCTAAGGCGTTAATAAATCCTTGACACAAACTCAAGACGATAATGTGCCATACCTGAATCATACCAGTCAGCGCCAGCACTGCTAATGTTAACGATTGAATCATCGCCAAGACTTGCGTAGCAATTAAGGTACGATACCGAGAAAATCGGTCTACAAATACTCCACCAAAGGGAGCTAAAAAAAAGCTAGGAATTTGACTCGAAAATCCCACAACTCCTAGCATTAATGGGGAATTTGTTAAGTTATAAACTAACCAAATCGTCGCCAGTTGTGTCATCCACGTCCCAATCAGGGAAATACCCTGTCCGGCAAAAAACAGACGGTAGTTTTTTGACCTCAAGGCAGGTAGTAGCGGTTTTTTCATGTCAGGTTTGTTTTATACCAATCTGCTCTCACAAATATCATCCCACATCATCTTTATACGCCTCCCTATAGATGTAAAAAGAGGTTTTTCACCTGTTTGCAGGCTATTTGGTATTACATAGCGGTTCTCGGTTGATTCAACTACAATAACCCCAACCCCTCCCCTTGAAAGGAACTCGGGCCCCTCTGGGGATTAGGGGCGGGGTGGGGTTGGGAGTATTATCCTTAATTGCCCGAACATGATATTACTTGACTTCCACAGCAACTTCCGCAGACATTCCTGGAGTAATCCGCGATTCATACCCTTGAATGCTCTTTTGGTCGAAAACTATTTTTACTGGGATGCGCTGCACAACTTTGGTAAAGTTACCTGTAGCATTATCTGGTGGCAATAAAGCAAACTGAGCGCCGGAAGCTGGCGAAAGACTGTCAACATGACCCATAAAGGTGTGATGAGGGAAAGAATCCAGCTTGATTTCTGCCGCCTCTCCTGGGTGCATCTTTTCTAATTGAGTTTCTTTGAAGTTCGCAACTACCCAATATTGGTTATCCACGATCGCCATTAATGGTGTTCCCGCTTGGACTCGGTTGCCAACTTCCACGGTTTTCCTACCTACCCGTCCGGCACTGGGGGCGGTAACATTGACGTAGGATAGTTGTAATTGTGCGTCTTTGAGCGATGCTTCTGATTGGGCGATCGCTGCTTTTGCCGCATCGTATTGACTACGTTTTACTGTTGTATCTTGTCCGCCGGCAGTCGCTTGTTGCAATCCTCCCTTAGATGCTGCCAATTTAGCTTGGGCGTTGATGACATTTTCTTGCGCTTGTGCTAATTGAGATTGGGCTTGGGTTACACCAACTTTGGCGGAGGCTAACTTGGCTTGGGCTTGTTCTACTCCCTGAATGGCAGCGTTTTTTTGGGCTGTAGCCACATCATAAGTTGCCTTGGCTGCGTCTAGTTGCTGACGAGCAATTGCACCTGTTTTATACAACTCGTTGTAACGATTGTAATCTGTTCGAGCTTTTTGCAAATTCGCATTTGCTTGGGCTACCTGCGCTTGGGCTGCGGGAATCCCCGCTTGGGCTAGTCTAACTTGAGCTTGGGCTGCTGGTATCCCCGCTTGGGCTTCTTGTACTGCTGCTTGGGCTGTGGAAATTGCTGCTACCGCACCACTGACATCTCCCTGGGCTTGAGTTGTCTTACCAGTGGTAGTTTGTGAAGTTAAGGCAATATTTGCTTGGGCGGCTTGGGCCTGTCCACGAGCATTTTCTAGGGCTGCTGCTGCTTGTTGTACCTTACTTTCATAGTCCCGTGGATCTAATTTCACTAACAATTGTCCCGGCTGCACCAGTTGGTTATCATTGACAAGCACCTGACTTACTGTTCCGGGAATGCGGGTACTAACTTGGTGAATGTTTCCCGCAACGGTGGCGTTGTCTGTTTCCTGGTGGGTGGAAGCGTATTGCCAATAGTGATAACCAAAAGTACCTGCGGCGATCGCACCCACTCCTAATGCTGCCAAAATTAAACCAGTGGGTTTTTTCCGCTTCGGTGGAACTTCTTTCTCAATCTCAGGGGTTACAACACGTGCTTCTGCTGTTGCGCTTGTCTCTGTGGTAACAGTTTCTAAAGTCTCTGAATCAGGAATCAGTTCTTTTTCTAAAACTGGGGTTTTGTGTCCGTTGCGTCCATTAAAAGTATTAGCTTTCATGATTATTAACTCGCTTGTTCGATGATTTGATTGATAATTGTTTATTTAGAATGCGTAGTATTTCCTGAAAAAAATCTTTTTTCCTTAGTATGCGTAATATTATCTCAAAACAAATCCTGATGTCACTTCCCCCGGTCGGGTGATTGTGAGACTATCTTTAGGAGAGGTTAGCGATCGCCCGGTTCAAGATTTGGGAAAACACTTCTCGGTCAGCAAAGGAAACACCGTCCATTGCTTCATCACGAATTGCGGCGGCGATTGGCGGTAAGATAGTTTCTAGTTCCTGACCTGCATCCGTTAGCCAAATTCGCCAGATGCGGCGATCGTGGGTGTCGCGTTCTCGACGCACCAGCCCGCGTTCTTCCATCCGGTCTAGTACGCCTGTTAAAGTCCCTCCCACTTGTTTGAGTTTGTCTCCAATACTAGAAGTAGGTAAACCATCTTCTTGCCACAAACAGCACAACACCAGCCAGTGAAATGGCGTAAGTCCAAAGGGTTCTAACCTCTCAGTAAACTTGCGTCCGAGGAGTTGTGAGACTAATTTGATTCTATAACCCAAATTGTATGGTGCTAGATTTTGCTGCCACGACTCTAAAGTTGGGGAATGATTAGATGTAGAAACCATTTTAAAAAATACTTAGTGTGCGTAGTATTATCATAACTAAATTCAGATTTTTTAGCAACTATTTCTCTGCATCTGTCTTAGGGAAGAACTTGAGTCAACTGGTACTTTTTTATAGTATCGAGAATGCAGTAAGAATAACCAAGAGTATATGGTTACATATTATGATACACAGCGAGGTTCAATTTCCTAATTAACACGATTTATTCAGATATGGACGCGCACAATGCTAATTATCCAATTACAAAAACTTTTAACAACACCTATTACTCAAACAAGCAGACAAAGCAAATCTAGATTGCCCGTCATCTTTTGGTACATTTTAAGTCTAACTTTCGCTGTTGGTTATATTCTGATGGGGCTGCGACAAGCTTTCAGCAGTGAATATATCGTCAGCGACGATGCACGGGAATATATTTCTTGGATGTATCGTTACTTTAATCAAGATTTATTTCCTGGGGATTTAATTGCTGATTATTTTCAGTCAGTGACACCAATTGGATATGGTATTCTTTATAAAATAATTGCGGCTTTAAATATCGATCTAAATTTCTTTAGCAAAATTTTTCCAATAGTACTGGGATTAATTACAACTAGTTATTGCTTTCTAGTATCTATGCAGATATTACCAGTGCCAATGGTGGGGTTTATTGCATCTTTACTTTTAAATCAAAGTCTGTGTCTATATGATGACCTATTTTCTGCTACTCCTAGAGATTTTATTTATCCCCTATTTTTAGCTTTTCTATATTATTTAATAAGGTCTTATAGGTTGGGTATTCTAATTGTAATTGCACTCCAATCTTTGATATACCCTTTAATAGCTTTTGTAGATTTATTAATTTTATTTATGAGATTATTTCGCTGGAAGAATGGTCAGATAACTATTTTTCAAAGCCGAAAAGATTTGATTTCATTTGTAGCGAGCATTATGATTGCTAGCATTATAATTTTAACTTATGCCATTCAATCATCACAATTTGGTCCGACAATTACTACTACCGTTGCGAGAACTATGCCAGAGTACTGGTCTGGAGGAAGATTCAGCTATTTTAGTCATAATATTATTAGTTATTGGTTTTATGATAGAGATAGCGGTTTTCTTGCTTTAATTGGACCTCCTCAACTATTCTTGGGTTTATTATTACCAATTCTTCTGAAATCCCAGTCTCGCTTTCTCCTAAGCAAGCAAATAAAGGATGAAGTCAAATTATTACTACAGGTAGTAATAGCTAGTTTGATAATGTTTTTTACTGCCCATGCTTTAGCTTTTAAACTGCACTGGCCTAGCCGTTACACCCATCATACTTTTAAGATGATACTTGCTATTGCAGCAGCAATCTCTATTACCTTGATGTTAGATGCTCTATTTCGATGGTCGAGACAAAATGAGAGACAAATTTTCATGTTGGGGGCTATTATCATCCTTGCTGGAGGACTCGTTTTGTACCCTAGCAGCTTAAAAGTTTTTCCCAAAACCCCTTACATAAAGGGTCAAGTCCCAACATTATATAATTTTTTGCAAAAGCAACCGCAAAATATTGTCATAGCCTCTACTTCTGAAGAAGCAGATAACATACCTATCTTTGCTAAAAGAACAATTTTGATAGGTAAAGAATATGCTTTACCCATCCATACAAAATATTACGCTCAATTTCGCAAGCGGATGCTTGACCTAATTAATGCCCAATATACTGAAGATGTTAACCAGATTAAAGACTTTATCCAAAAATACCACGTAACTTTTTGGCTATTAGAACGTTCTGCATTCATTCCAGAATATATCAATCACAACACTTGGCTACAACAATATCAGCCAGCCGCACAACAAGCGAACACAAAGTTACAGAAATCTCTACCTGTCTTAGCGACATTAATTAACTCTTGTAAAGTTTTTGAGACTGATAATTTAGTCCTTCTCAAAACAGAATGTATTAAAGGTTTGTAGTGTTGGCGAACAGCGTCTCGTAGAGAAGGCTGTACCGCAGGGCGGAACCCGTAGGGTAGCCCTCTCTGCGAGACGCTACGCGAACACTACAAACTGATTTCAAGATTTTTTACATTACTTAATCTAGTTTGATTTATCTTTTGCCTTGTTCGGTGAGTTCCCATCTCTCTTAGGAAAGGATTTGAATCAATAGGTACTCTTCGACAGCACCGATAATGCGGTGAGGTCTAGATAATTTAGGGGATTGGTCAGCATAGATCCAAGCATAGCTCAAAGCTGGTATTTGGGAAATAGAGGCTACTTGTTGGGCATGAATAGCAAGATAAAAATCAAGCAGAACTTGGGTTTTCTGGTCTATTTGCACATAGTAGGTAGGATGAGATTGGAGAATTGAGGCGATCGTACTTTGTTGTAAAAAAGTTTTCAACACCGGGTTATAGTCACTTAACAGCCCTATGCTACCCATCGCTGCTAAAGCTAGCCAACAGGGAATTAACCAGCCCGCAATCCAGTAACGCGCTGTGAGAAACTTTTTGCCAAAGTGGTAACGACTAATCCACACCACAGGCAAAATTAACCAACCCAAGCCCATAGCCAAGCCAATAGTTGCATACTTGCGAATATCAGAACTACCCCAACTAAAAATGCCAATACTCGCTATCACAAGTAAAATACCTAACCCACCAAAAATATAACTGAGATTCCGGGGGAGATTTTTTATAGCAAAAAGATTTAATACATTTATTTTACTTCTTTGCAGAGGTAATTGTGTAGTAATTCCTATTTGGTAAATATTGCCTAACCAGTTTAAACCTACAGACGCAAACAAAGCTATGAAGGGATAAAGACAAAGACTATAGTGAGGGAAACGAGTGGCAAAAATACTAAGTTCACAAAATAAAACAAGCGGAAATCCAACTAATATTAACTGGTAGCGAACAATAGGATAACGGAGAGTCAAAACTAAACCTAAAATCCCGAAAAAAGCCCAAGGAAAAGCTTTTAAAGGAATATTCCATACATAAAACAGTCGATCATTTTGATGATTATCTTCAAAACCTATATGCACAACAAATTTAAGCAACTCCTCAAAACTCTGATTTCCGTAGTGCAGCCAGCTTAACCACAGCCAAATGCAGGTAGGTATTAAACCTACGAAAAAGCCTAAATACAAAATTGGGTTAGTCAGATGACGATGACGGTGATGTTCCCAAATTAGATAAGGGAATAAAGCTATGATTGGTAAAAAAATCATAAAGCTTCTGACCAAGAAGCCTAAGCCTAAACTGAAACCAGCTAGAAAACTCCATAAATAGCGATATTTAGGATGTAATTCCGTTTTTATTAAAGACCAAATGGCTAAAAGTACCAAGAGAATCATCGGTACATCAGGTGTACTTAAGCGAGAGTATTGCAACCAGAGAAATTCCACACTTAAAATGGCAGCAGCTAGCCAAGCTAATTTTTTGCCTAGCATAATTTTGCCGATTTCATACACAAGCCATAAGCTAAAAATTCCAGCAATCATACTGGGAATACGCGCACTAGTATCACTCATCCCAAATAGCTTGTAGCAACTGGCGATTAACCAATAAGGACCAGGGGTTTTATGATGTGCCCTTTCCCAAGGAGTCATCCAATTACCAGAATCAAACATCAGACGTGCACGCGATGCGTAAAGTGCTTCATCATGTGCCATCAGGCTATTGTGCCCAGAACTAAATAGTAACAAGGGCAATATCCAAACTAACAAACTCAAATAGGGTAATAATCCGACTAGGCGGATTTGTCGCCGAATATGCTGCCAGAAGTGTAGTTTATAGAACATTGAATCGATCAAAATTGAGTGCTACTATTTAGGCCCATTTAACGAATAATTACGAATTACGAATTGTTGTGTGTCCTATTGTTATTAAAATATGTTACATAGTGTTTGTTGAAAAATGCCTGAAATTGCCACAGTTTTTGGAAAAAGTACTCCAAAAGAGAGATTTATGCAGTTAAGACCGAATCAGCGCCTGAAATTAGACGACACAGACGATAAGCTATTCTATGCCTATCCTCGCTTCGTCACCCATGTTGATGAAGGATTTATTCAACAGTTAACAGATTTATATCGCGATCGCCTGAAACCCAACACCCGTATTTTTGATATGATGAGTAGCTGGGTGTCACATCTGCCAGAAGAGATACAGTTCGACCATGTGGAAGGACACGGACTCAATGGTGAGGAACTAGCACGTAATCCCCGCTTAAATCATTACTTTCTGCAAAATCTCAACGAAAATCCGCAGCTACCTTTACCAGATGAAGATTTTGATGCTGTTCTCAATTGCGTATCTGTGCAGTATGTGCAATATCCAGAAGCAGTATTTTCCGAAATTTACCGCATCCTAAAACCTGGTGGGATCGCAATTATCAGCTTTTCTAACCGGATGTTTTTTGAAAAGGCAATCCAAGCTTGGCGGGAGGTTTCAGAAGTAGAGCGAGTAGAATTAGTCAAAGCCTACTTTGCCTCGGTTCCAGGATTTACAATCGCAGAAGTAATAGCTCATAAGTCAACATTACCGAATTTTTTACAGTGGTTAGGTGCAGGTGGAGGAGATCCATTTTATGCTGTCATAGCTTACCGCAGTTAAGCCCAATAATCACTAATACATCACGGTGTAAGAGTTTTAGTCCACTGAGAGAAAACGCAAGGATTTAGGCGGTGGGGTATTAACAAAAATTTTTAGGGCTTCTATCTTCAAATTAATAAAAGTTAAAAAATGCTTTTGCTGAAACATTTATCAAGAAAACATGATAAACCTCGTCTATGTTGAGAACCGTAGTTTTTGCCCTCACCTTCTCCCAAATTTGGGAGAAGGGG
>CAZZZY010000050.1:0-15674 GCA_964658545.1 uncultured Acetobacteraceae bacterium
TACCTAACGTGAACGAGAACCGCTATAGCCCGATTAAGTTGAATATTTGTACTATTCTTGCGACTTCTGATATCATTGAATCTATTTTTGGTAAATATAAACATTTTTCTTCCAGATGCCCTCTTAAACAGATAGGTCAGATGATTTTAAGTATTTCTTTATGTACGATGAATTTGACAACTTCTGTAGTTAAACAGGCGTTAGAAGATATTCGCTATATTGACCTTAAGGATTGGGCATCTCGAGTTTTTGGCCAATCCATGCTCTCAAAAAGAAAAATCGTATTTTCAACCTCGGTTGACGACATAGAATTTGCATGAACTTTTCTGGGCGATTTTCCTACAAAGTCAACACCCTAGTTGGAAACCCCTACATTCAACAAACATTGGGGGAGCCAAGGCGGATTAGTAGTATTTCAAAAGCATCTTCTAAACGCGCTTACATTAGAACGATAAGATACGCTTTTCCTGGGGTTGTAAGCGATCGCACGCATCACAATAAATCCCAAATCAAAACAGCCACAGCCAAACTGGGAGAGTCACCAGCAATAATATAGCCCCAGCAGCTAAGGCAGTAACTGCCAGATCGCGATCGAGATTGAATGTCTCAGCAATTACCAGTGTGGCAAAAGCTGGAGGCATGGCCATTTGTAAGACAATTACCTTGGCGATCGCTCCAGTTATTCCAAACAGTGGTAAAATACTGCCTAATATCAAGGGAACTATCAGCATTTTAATTCCCAAGCTCATCCCTGCTTGTGGTAAGCTACGCCAAGATTTGAGCAAAGCTAGTCGCATTCCAATTAACACCAGAGATAAAGCTACACTACTCCAAGCAAATTTCTCCAGGCAGAATTCTGCAACTGTGGGAATTGCTACTTGGCGAAACAACAAGCCAAATCCGAAACCCCATAGGGCAGGATTAATTAAAATGGCCTTAGCAATCTGCCAATGATTTTGGACACCACCGCCAAAACGCGCCGCTAGCACCACACCCAAGGCATAAGTTCCTGGGAATGAACCTAACAAATCATAAAATAGCGCCCAGGCAAAGTATTCCTTGCCTACCATTGCTAAGGTGATGGGATAGCCAAGATAACCTGTATTACCAAACATTGCCGCTAGGATCAAGCTAGCCTGAGTTGGTGCTTGGGGGACAGTATTTCTAAAATAGGCTTGTCCTTTAATTCCTAACCAAGCTAAAAATGCTCCTAGTAAAATGGCTAGATAAGCGATCGCAGGGGCAATCCAAATTTCCCCTGTCAAGTTAGATTGACGCAAAAACGATACTATGCTTATGGGTACTCCCACCCAAAACAGAAACTGTCCTAAACGGCTAGGAACTGTCACAGGTAGTTTGCGTCCCAGAATAAAACCTACCAGGACTAATCCTCCTAGCTTGACGTATAGTTCTAAAAGGTTTGTCAAGATTGCGCCTAAAAACCACAGATGTAAAATGCTACCTGTTACGTCTACTTTTGTCCAGTACAAAATCTGTTATGGCTATCCCACAAAAACAGGAGTTTACCCTTGAATAAGGCAGGGTTTTCTGGAAAACCGCAAAATTCATCGAATAACTTTGATGATGATATTCCAGTGGCTGTACGTGATACCCCTGTTGCAACACCAAAAATTTGGTTGCAACGCCGAATTGTCTTGATTGGGGGAGTAACAGGATTTGTCCTGCTAGCTTTAATTAGCGGTTTTTTATTTTTCGTGACGACACCCAAAAAAACCGCCAATTCTCAACCTTTACCAACGACTTCTGCTCCCCCAACCCCAGCAGCATCTAATAATTCTAGCGATACTGTGTTAGGGCATTTTCCATACAAAGAAGCGCCTCAGTCAGAACTAGTAACCATCTCCGCAAATAGGGGCATTAGAATGCGAAAAGCTGCTGCCCAAAAGTTTGAGGAGATGGTAGCAGCAGCGCGGAGTGCAGGTGTAATTTTAGTGCCAATTTCTGGCTTCCGCTCAGTTAAAGACCAGGAGCAGTTGTTTTTTGGTGTCGGTGCCCAACGAAATCAAACGCCAGCAGAACGAGCCGCCCTCAGCGCTCCTCCTGGTCATAGCGAACATCATACAGGTTATGCTGTGGATGTTGGAGATGGGTCAGTACCAGCAACTAATCTCCAAACCAACTTTGACCATACCAAGGCTTATCAGTGGCTACAAGCAAATGCAGCACGTTTCAGCTTTGAAATGTCATTTCCCAAAGATAATGTTCAAGGTGTAAGTTACGAGCCTTGGCACTGGCGTTTTGTAGGCGATCGCGACAGCTTGGAAATGTTCTACAAAGCCAGAAATTTGAAACCCGCTAAGATCCCTCAATAAAATGAGTTGCTTGACGATACATTCCGAATACTATGCTGACTGAAATTTTGCCTTTCCGTTTTGAGTTAGACACGATCGCGATCGCTGGAGCGAGTTTGTGGTCATTGGCGCTATATCTAGGTTTTTCCCCAGTTAATGAATGGGTAATCGAGCAACTGAATCGCTGGTTTAACTTTGCCGAGCGATCGCTTTATACCAGCCAGACAGAATTTGAAAAGACTCGTAAAGCCAGAGAATCCCAAAACGCTTTCTACGCCTCATTATTTAGCATCGCACCTTTTTTGTTCATTGGTGCTTTATGTAACTGGGGTCTAGAAATTAGTTTAGGTGAGAGTTGGGGAATTAGTACAGGTATATTAGCATGTATGGGTGCCAGTATTTATGAACTTGGGCGCAGGGATGGAGAATCTTCAGATTAAGTAGAGAGTAAAACCAAATAGTCAAATATTTACTCCCCCATCTCCCCCTAGTTCTCAATTTCCTCGCCAACAATCTGTGCTATCTTCCGCCCTGCACCGCTTTCGCCACGAACCCGACGTAGCTTGCTTCGGATCTCATCCAATTTTTCTGGATGAGCCAAAAAATCTAATACCATTTCTGCAACTTCTGGTGCTTGGAGTTTGCCTAGAAGTTCTGGCACGATTTCTTCCTGTGCCCAGATATTAGGCCATGCTAATAAACCTTTGCGTCTGAGGAATAACCAGTTAATTACTTTGGCAAAACTGGAACCCACCCCTGGCAAATTCGCCAATAAACCCGGTAAACCATCCCAAGAACGCATAGCATCTAATTGTTGTGTAGGAAGCAGAACAATCATCGGCACTCCTAAAGCGCCGAGTTCAGCAGTGTTTGCTCCCACTGTAGTAATACAGATGCAACACTGGGATAATAAGTTATACGCAGGGTTTTCTTGTGATAATTCTACGGTTAAACCTCTTTGTGTTTTGAGTGATGCCTTGCTTTTACCGTCTTCTGGAATAATTAGAGAAGCGCCGCCAAAACTAAAAGTTTCCACAAAAGGGTTTTTTTGGGAATCAGCAAAACTAACCAAAGTTTGTAAATCCAAGGTTGGAGCAACAGGAAGCACAAATTTGGTTTGAGGTCTGTTGGCGTGGATATGTTCAGCAATAGCTAATATTAAAGGTATCCCTTGGGCTAATTTTGCGGCTTTTGAACCCGGTAAAAGACCAATTAAATCAGTTGTTTGTCCTTTGTCATTTGTTAATAATGAATCACTAGGAACTGATGACGAATTACTACTAGCTTCAACCATCAAATCTCCCACAACGGTGAATTTGTGGGCATATTTCTGCGAAATCCGAGCAGCGACTTGAGGTTTCATAACTCCAAAGCGGTCAATCCAGTTATGCCATCTAGCTTGCCATTCGGCGTAAACAACTGTGCGATATCCAAGTTTTTTGCCAATGATTACAGGGAAAATTTGATCACCGCCGAGGAAAACGACTACACCGCGACTTCTCCAGTCCCAATTCTCAAATGTTTTGCCCCAAAGCAAAAATTGCCAAAAATGCTCTGCTCCCTGGACTCTATCTACTTCTGGGTAAGAAAGAGCGATCGCAGCTTCTTTACCACTAGCATTCGGGCAAGGTGATAATACCACGGAAATCCTGACAAGAGAACGGTCATTGCCTAATTCTTGCCGTAATGCCTTCACCACAGGACGCACCCAGGTTGTTACTTCTCCTGGGCCATTGGAGAGAATGAGAATATCTACTTGAGTCACGTCGCTTGGCTCCCTGCTCCCTTCGCCCTGCCTCTTCGTTGAGCTAAAATCGGCTTTCGTACTCGACTTGGAATTGATTGTCATCTACCAAATTAGTTGAGCCTCGGATGAGAATTTCGTCGTTGACTCGATAAAGCACATTGTAACCAAAAGGATCATCTGTATTTAAAGCCCGCGATAAAGAGACAGAGAAATTTTTATTGATATTAAACACACCCTCTGCTGATAAATTCAAAACTGAAGCTGTTGATACTTGATTAGTAGTAATAGGGGTGGGAAATATCCGAAATTCGCTGAAGCCAACAGCTTGCCCGATCGCACTAATAGTTCCTTGTAAACTACCTAAAATGGTAGAACTAGCCAAATTAGTCAGCAGTTGTGTTGCATTTGTTGGGCCGGAAGAATTCAGAATTGAGCCACCCAGCAGAGCAACTATTTCTCCCTTACTACGGCTAGGTTCACTCGTCAGTTCTAGATTGTCGCTCAATTCACTAGCTGGCCCGTTCACGATCGCATGAACGCTAACGGTATTTAAAGTCCCAAAGTTGTTTACAGAAATGTTACTGACTTCAGAAGACAGTGGTGATTCCAAAACTTGACTATTCGTTGCCGATGTTTCCGGTACAATTGCAAGCAGTCGGACATTTAGGGTCGGGTCAAGTCCTTGACTTGGAATAAACTGCGCAGTTTGTTCGTAGCCCCGCTCCAACGCGAATTCAGTGGAAAATAAGCTTAGTCGTCCTCCTGTCAAGCGAATGACTCCTTTAGGAAGGGGCTTGGCTAATGTACCATTGATCGTCAAGTCGCCTTTTGCGTCAAAGTTCAATATGGGCTGACTTAATGCAGATCCTCCTGGGACAAAGCTCAGTAGGGACTGAGTAGTAACACGAATCTTGTCGCCTAGAATCAACTTTAAATCTGCAAACTCTATGGGTAAATTGGGCGGAGTGACTGCACTAGCGTTACTTTTTGGTGTAGTCACTGGGCTAGCATTACTCTCTGTTGTAGGTATCTCTTCTCTATTTATGACACGAGTGTTAGTTGCTGTTGTCGCTGCTGGTTTTGCTTTAGCAGTAGAGTTTCCAATAATCACCTGACCATGACTAAGCTGAATCTCTCCACCAATTACAGGTTTTAGGGCTGTTCCGCGAATTACGACATCGCCGCCAACACCGCCTTCATACAGTCCTGCAAGCTTAAAATTGAGTTTGTCTGCTATTGATACTGTCAATGGATTCGCTGCGGCTTGTTGAGGATCAAAAATTGGGAGGATACCTGATGCAGTTATTTGCCCTTTATTGTAAGTACCTTGAATCTTTTCAACACTCAAGGTATTGCCATTAAATTGTGCTGTTCCTGTCACATTCTTTAGGGGATCAGATAAAGCTTGAGCGCGAACAGTTGCGTTGTTAACTGTGGCGTTTCCGTTAATAACTGGTTCGTTTAAAGTACCATGAACGTTTAAATCTACTTTTCCTTGACCGTCTACCCAAGTAACTTGATTGTTGGTAAACACATTTAACAGTGCCAATCCCTCATTTTGCACATTGGCGTTGATGCTGATTTGATTGCTATCTGGTTGCACTGCGGCAAAAGGTAAAGGAGCCGGTACGCTACCTGTAATGGTAACTGGTTGTGTTCCTGTCACTAGCAAGGTACTATCAAAATTCAAGCGAGCCTTGTTGTAATCAAAGTTTACCTGTGCTGTTTGCACAGGTTGCTTGTTGAGAGTCGCATTGGCTAGTGTCACTTTCCCTTTGAGATTAGGGTCTTTTAAATTACCTCCTAATGTAGCGTCAGCATTTACCTTACCAGTGATATCTACGGGATATTTTTCGATAAAAGGTTGTAAAAGTGATAAAGGTAGACTTGCTACATTCAATTTTCCAGATAGTTGCTCAGTTCCTAACTGTCCCGAAAAAGCTACCAGTCCTTGATTTATTCCAACACTCAAGGGCGAAAATGTGACGATTCCATTGGCAAAATTGCCTTGAGCAACAACTTGATTGATAGAGTAATTACCCCATTGCCAGTTTGCACCTTGGAAATTAAAGCCGACATTCAAGCCAGATTTTAACGAGCCATTGGCTGTAATTGCTCCACTCAAAGCACCCGTTAATTCTTCAAGGGCGGGTAGAGATGGGGTTTCTTTTGTTTGTTCTTGCTGTTGTTTTGCTAGGGATGCTGCAATATTAGAGAAATATGCTAACTGTGTTTTCAAATCTGCATTAGGCAAACTGATAGGTTTAGTATTAAGTACCTCTGCTCCTGCCAACTTGGGAGGCTGTAACCCGCTACCAAGGTCTTGAAAGTCGAAGATATTGAACGCTTCTAAAAGTTTCTCAATTCTAGTTTGGTCTAAATTAGCTTGGAATTGAAATTGCGGGTCATTCCCTGTTTGCACATTTCCACTAAGGGCGATGTTGCTATCTCCAATCCGTAATTGACCATTCGCCAAGCTAGCAGTCCCATCAGCATAATTGATGGTGCCGCGAAATTCATCTGCTGCAACTCTGGCAACACGAGGCCGTGCGATCGCAACATCCCCCGCAACTGCATAATTATTCAGATTGACAACTAAATTTCCCGATAATTGCCCCGCCAGAGGTTTCAATTGATTGTTAGGTAAAAAGCCCCCAATCAAAGCGATGGGAAACTGTTGGGCGTTGATAAGCAGGTTATCTCCCTCAGTTCTACCCGTGGTAACTGCGCCATCCCGCCGAACTAAAAATGAAGTTGGGCGATAATCCGCACCCAGGTTAAGCGCAATCCTGTCTTGCTTCCCGGCTAATCGCAGACTAGCCCCCTGTCCCCCTTGAAAATTCACGTTTCCGGTTAAAAGTGGGTCAAAGGCCAAATTACTGACCTGGAAATTCCGCAACCGGATGTTACCATTAGCTTGCGGAACATCTGGAGTGCCTGTGACTTTTCCATTAAAATCAAGTAACCCCGCTAACGCTACGTCTCCAGGAACTTGAAAACCAGTATTTTTTAAGTTGAAATTCTGCGCCAGTACGTTTAAATCAAATCCAGCAATTTTAGGTGCTACAGTTGGTGAAGACTGAATAGCGATCGCACCATTAGCACTCAATCCTGGGGTACTTGCGTTTTCAACTATAATCTGCTGTCCATTCCACTGAAATTGAGCAGTGAGCGGTTTTGCCAGCAGTGCTACCCCTTGGGAAAGGCTGATTTTTCCGGTGGCGCGAATATCTGCAAGCTGGAAAGATTTTGTTGTCCCTGCTAACTGAATATTACTATTGAGCCGTCCTCGCAGTTGTGGTGAGAACCGGTTGAGTTGAATTTGAGAAGTGTTGACAACTCCTTGCCAGCGTTGTTGTGCGAGTTGACCTTGAGCCACAATTGTCCCGCCTGCCACGTTCAACACTGCACCTGGTAACAGGATATTCTCTCCTTGTTTGGCAACAACAACTCGCCCGGTAGTGGGATAGGTAGCTGTAGGGGCTTGTAGCTGTGCTACTGCTTGTAAATTACTCAGAGTGCCGGAAATATTGGCATTTGCCGATACATTACCAATGGTGATAGAGGGTGAGGATTTGTACGCTCGGGCGATCGCATCCCCTGGTAATTTTTGGGCTTGCACATTAAATGATACCCTACCTTTGGGTGCAAGCTGGAGTTGACCGCTAGCTGTCACTTGCCCTCCCACCTCTGGATTTACTTGGACGCGAGCCACGTTTACGTTTAAGGGTTTACCCAGAGAACCAGAAACTTTAGCGTTTGCAGATATACCACCAAGATTGAGGGGAGTTGAAATATTGTAACCTTGAGCGATCGCATTTCCTGGTAAACCTTGAGCTTGAATCCCTATGTCTACTTGACCTTGGGGAGCCAGTTGAATTTCACCACTGGCTGTAATTCGTCCCCCTGCTGGCGGCGTTACTTGAACACTGGAAATATCAAGCTGCAACGGCTGTTTGCCAAGTGAACCAGAAACTTCTGCTTTTGCCGAGACATTTCCAACTGCGATCGGTAAAGTAACACCGTAGCTACGTGCTAATATATCCCCGGATACACCATCAACTAGAGCGTTAAATGTAACGTTGTTTTTGACTCCCACATTAGCCTGACCGCCTCCTGTGATTTGACCACCGGCTGCGGGGACTACTTTCAAATTGGAGACAGCAAGTTGAGACGCAGTTTGAGATACATTCAAGCGAAAATCAGTATTGACAGCTTTGAAGAGAATGCGGTCAACTTGAATAGGTTTTGTGTTGCTTACTGTACCACTAAGGACTGGTTTTTGAAGTGCGCCTAACACCTTAATATTTGCTTGAATTTCGCCACTAGCGGGGACTGACGAATTGACATTCAATGTCTCTAAGATATTTTTAGCAGTAACTGGTTTGATCTGAGCAGAAACATTAAAACCGATTTGAGTATTAATTGTTCCATTAGCCACAATGGGAACTTTGCCAAAGTTCGTACTCAAATTTTCTAAAGCAACTGTCTGACCTTGAAATGCAAATCTCCCATTAAAATTAGAAACCTGCTGAGGGAGATTTTGAATTTTAGCAGTGACTTGATTAGCAGTAGCCGTTCCCGTAATCGCTATTTCTGACAGTTTTGGTGGAATCTGAACCCCTAAGTCAGCATTTAAATAACCTGCTTGTAAAGTAACTGGTAACTTAATTAATCGACTGATATCCGATGCTTGGAAATTTTGTACTGAAAGGTTGAGGCTAGTTTTTTGCGCTTTTAGTTGGGTTTCTCCAGCAATTTTAACTGCACCTCCCCTAGTAAGTTGAGCATTGATGTCATAATCAATCCTTTGATTTTGATCAAAAAATCGGACAATACCACCGACTTGATTTAATATTACTGAGCTTTTCGGTTTAGTTGATGCAAAAGCTGACAATAACTCCACATTCCCATCTTGAATCTGAAGTGTTTGCAATTCAGTTTGAATAGGACCTTGTGCTTTCCCAGCCTTAATTTGGGCTGTAACCCAGCGACCATCCTGATTCTGTTGGATGTACACATTGGGTTTCACTAACGTGACATTTAATCCCAGTTTTCGAGTTAAGAGAAGTTGTAAGGGCGAAAACTGCACCTCCAAAGCTTTTACTACCACTTGGTCTGGATCGGTGGGAGTTGCTGGTATCGATAGAGAGCTAAATCTTAGACTAGAGAGCGAAAAACGTTCAATTTTCCCTAATTTGACTGGACGACCAAGCAATTGTTCGAGATTTTGCTGTACTAATGGTGCTAAATCTTTATATATATAGCTTCTCGCCCACCAAGCACCGACTCCAATTCCAACCAGCAAAATCACACCCAGAGCCAAACTGGTACGTCCTAAGAGGATGAGCCATAAACGAGGATTAGATGGTTCCTGATTATTTTCTGAATTTGGAGAGCGCGTCATTATCGTTACCAGTACCAGTACTTTTTTCTGGAGTTAGCCGGGAGATAGGCTATCCACAGTTGTATCAGAAAGTTACAAACTATGGTTTCACAATATTAAGACTTATGCAAGAACTCTAGGAAAAGCTGCGCCGACCAGAGGCTTGGTAAATGCGTCATTTCATAATTTTGCATAACTAAGGAATATATGTCGAGTAATAATTTGTCAATATGCATAAGTCTGATCGTCTTAAAAATTAGATATTTGGCTGGGATTATGGAAAAATTTTAGAAATTACTCAGTTTAAATTGATATTTTTAGATAGATTTTTATTGCTTAAGTATTATTCTTCAGTAAGTTGATAATATTTGAAGATTAAATTACTTTGTGATAACCACTGTATATATAGCTCTGGTTATATAATTCAACCTCTAGAGAATCTAACTTACTATAGATGACTAGGAATATAAATTCCTGATGCTGGATTTAGATCCCCGACTTCTTCAATAAGCCAGGGATCTGAGCTTTTCGATTGCTCGATTGCCAACCCGATCATTTATCAGTTGATTCATCAATCATTTCTGGTACTAAAGCTGGATTACTCCTACGTTCTTCTGGTGATTGTTCCCGAATAACATCATCCATTTTCGGAGGATGCTTGATTTTGTTCAGTACCTCTGGACTTAATTGTGAGGCATCACCTTCTGCATTCGACTTTTCAGCTTGACTAGGAACTGTTTCCTTATTCATAACTCTTTCCCAAACTTATATACCAACCTTAAGTTATTCTGTGGTGAGTTACAAACTATCTTGAGACTTATTTTGCACATTATCCGGATTATTGAAAATCCATAAAATTCTGTGACGACGGGCAAAGTGTCACCTTGTTTAATTTCGATTGCGGTACTGAGGTTTTATACTTCGCATATATTAGGAATCGAAATATAGGAAACCTCCACATGCTCAAAGATAGCCCCAATCTAAATGCACTACTAGCTTTGTTATTGCTTGTGCCAGTTCCTAGCATTGGTGTTGCAATTCAACTGTACATACTCCCTGGAACAATAGGACATTTAATAGCTTTATTATCTAAAATCTGGTTGCTAGCTATACCCATTATTTGATTGTTATTTATCGATAAAGAGAATTTAAAATTTCAATATAGCAGTTCTCAATTGCATGGAATACAGACCTAACCCCCAGCCCCTTCCCTGCGTTCGCGTAGCGGCACGAAGTGCGGGAAGGGGAGCAAGAGTCAAAGCCTCTCTCCTTTTAGGAGAGAGGTTTGGAGAGAGGTCAGAGTGTATTGCTTCCATTCGAGAAGCGCTATATGCGAAGGGACGCGATTTGTTAGTAGGAGGCGGATTAGGACTATTGATGCTATCCATAATCTTGATTGTTTATTGGCTACTGGGCACACAGATTTTGCTAAACTGGGATGCTCCCATGCGAAACTGAACTAAGTAAAGAAATGCAAAATAGAAGTAAAATCAAAAACCCGATCATGAAGACCGGGTTTTTGAGCGGAAACAATGGGGCGATATTCCCCGAAGGTTAAGTTATAGAAGTTCAGTATAATATCGATGCTCTAATAAGGGATACCACTCGGCTGCGATCGATTCCGGAAAATTAGCTAGGAATTTTTGAGTAGCCACTAACATCTGCCCTGTATTCCCAATAATTTTTAGTACTTCGGTTGATGCTGAGAATGCAAATCTGGTGGCGTTGGCGTAGACCGTCGTAGCCATCGTAATTGCGGCATACAGATGCAAAAGCTGGATGTGCTACGGGTAAACTTAGTATGAATAGCAACCCAAGTATTATGTATTTAAGTCCGACCCATTGGGGGGAGTATGTTACGGTAAACATCCAGTGCGTCTGTTCATGTACTATACCCTAATATCAATTCGTAATATCCTGCGGGAAGCCGCACGAAGTTCGTCTACGTAATTGAGAAAGTCAGATTACATCTGGCTGGATTTCCACCATTTGTATCTGTAGTCTTATTTTGGAGAATTGATATAACAATAATTTACAAAAAAAGCCAGTCTTAAGGACGATAAAATTGCGATTAAAAACAAATTTTGATCAATCTGAGATTGCACGCTGTTTTGCGGCAATACTGCTTTTCGGTCAAGTGTGGCTACATTTACTCCAAGGAAAAACTTACTACCGCAAAATTCTGCAACATCTGGTGACTGCTGGGCCAGGTTCTATCTCTCCAGTTCTGCTTGTCAGCGGTTTTGCAGGAATGATTTTTACTATTCAGACGGCGAGGGAATTAGTGCGATTTGGGGCTGTAAATGCTGTAGGAGGTGCTTTTGCCTTAGCTTTTTGTAGAGAATTGGCTCCAATTTTGACCGCTAGTATTATGGCGGGACAAGTGGGTTCTGCTTTTGCAGCAGAAATAGGTGCAATGCGGGTAACAGAGCAGATTGATGCGCTTTATATGCTCAAAACTGATCCAATTGATTATCTAGTTCTTCCTAGAGTAATTGCTTGTAGTTTAATGGTGCCTTTAATGACGGTTTTTGCTTTAGTTACTGGCATTATCGGCGGAATTTTTGCCGCATCACAGTTTTACCAAATTATTCCTGAAACATTTTTAGAATCAGTCAGAAATTTTTTAGAACCATCAGATTTATTGATTATTTTGCTAAAAGGGTTTATTTTTGGTGTGCTGGTTGCTGTCATTGGCTGTAGTTGGGGTTTAACTACTAAGGGGGGAGCCAAGGAAGTAGGAGAATCGGCAACAAAAGCAGTGATTACAAGTTGGATATCAATTTTTATCATGGATTTTTTCCTCTCTCTACTGCTGTTTGACCAGCCTGCATTTTGAACCCAAGCAAGTACTGAACAAGATTCCCAACTTTTTTAAGAAGCCGGGAATCTGAGCCAAAAATAAATCTTTAGGTAAGCAATATCTAAAATGTTTGAATTTTGAATTTTGAATTGTTAACCCTGTTCCCTGCTCTCTTGTTCACCTGCCTATTAGGTCAAGGTATATTCCATTAATTAATGTTATGTAAGGCAGATTCTTATAACTATTGACTAATAGCTAAACAATCATTTTCTGCCCACCAAGTGTATATGGGCGTGTCGCGGTCTGGTAAACCACCAATAGTATTGGGTTGCAACACATTTATGCTAATGCCATTTGTTAATTCCACAACGTAATTAACGTGTGTGCCCAAATACATAACATTAACAAGCCGTCCTTCAAAGCAGTTAGCTGGCAAATTGGGTGGATAAAGCGAAAGCTGTATTTTTTCTGGGCGCACGCTGACTACGACCGCTTGTGATAATTCAGATGGTGTATCTTCAGCGCGGCTAATGACAATTGAAAGTCCTGTTTTTGTCGATATTTTAACATTAGAGGAGTCTACCGCTACGATTTCACCACTGAATAAATTAGTGTCGCCAATAAAATCAGCAACAAAAGATGTGGAAGGACGTTCGTAGATTTGGCTGGGAGTACCAACTTGTTCAATTTTGCCTTGATTCATCACAGCAATGCGATCGCTCAAAGACAATGCTTCTTCTTGGTCATGTGTCACCATCACAAAGGTTAATCCCAAGTCTTTGTGTAAATTTGATAACTCAACCTGCATTTCCTTACGCAGTTTTAAATCTAATGCCCCTAAAGGTTCATCCAGTAAGACAACGGTGGGACGATTGACTAAGGCCCTTGCTAAGGCGACGCGCTGCTGTTGACCACCAGAAAGTTGATTAGGAAAACGCGATCGCAAACTTTCCATTTTCACTAACTTTAAAGCTTCTTGAACTCTAGTTTCAATTTCCGGTTTGCGGATTTTTTTTAACCGCAGTCCAAAGGCGATGTTATCCCAGACATTCAGGTGGTTGAATAGAGCGTAACTTTGAAATACAGTATTGACGGGTCGGCGGTAAGGCGGCACATTAGTCATAGACTGACCCTGAATCAACACCTTGCCAGCATCAGCGATTTCAAAGCCAGCAATTAAGCGCAGTGTTGTTGTTTTACCACAACCGGAGGGACCTAAAATACTAAAAAATTCTCCTTGTCTGACATCCAAATCTATTCCATGTACTGCTGGTTCTTGGTTAAAAAACTTGAACACGTTACGCAGTTCAACATCCAGTGGCTGAAAAGTTGTTATCCCCCTCTGATTCTGCATGAAAATTTGAGCCATAATCCTTAGTAGAATGCCATGATCTTACTTGATTTTGTCAGTAGTCTATTGGGCAGACTAGATTTGACACTTTGGTTCATTGTATCCGCGAAAAACAATTGTTCAAGAATATACTCCCCCGATTCTTTCATACCCATTACTGGGGATGAGTTTAGGGTAATTGTATACAGATAATACCGTTATTGGAATCATTCTTTGTCTTATGTCTTTATTCCCATCAATTGGCAGCAAAAAAGATACACGTACAGTTGGACGTGGTTTCCAATCAATATTTTTAATCGTATTTACCCTATTAATGACCGCTGGGATTGAAGGTCGTTTGGCATATTTGCAAATTGTTGAAGGGCCAAAATTCCGGGAACGAGCCGAAGCGAACCGAATTCGGATGATTTCTAAACAACCGGAACGGGGTAATATTTTTGACCGAAATGGTAAACTTTTAGCCAGTACTCGCTATCCTAGCTCTGTCTATTTGTGGCCGATGGCACATACTAAGCCTTCCTGGTCTGTAGTCGGCCCGCGTCTAGCGCAAATTCTCAACATCCCGCAAGAGGAGATGGAAAAGAAATTAGAACAAGCAGGTGCTAATTCTTCTTCACTCATCCGGGTTGCTCGTGACCTCAATGAAGCAGAAATCACGGCATTAAAAGAGTATAAAAATGAACTGCCAGAGGTAGAAATTAATACAGATTCAGTCCGTTATTACCCTCATGGTAAGGAATTAGCTCATGTATTAGGTTATACCCGCGAATTGACCGCCGACCAGTTAAAAGACAAAAAGCAGCAGGGCTACCGACTGGGAGATGTAATCGGTCAGATGGGGGTGGAAAAAGCCTATGAAAAAGTGCTGCGGGGCGAATGGGGCGGTCAGCAGGTGGAAGTAGATGGTGCGGGTAGACCAATCCGGGTTTTGGGAGACAAACAGGCAAGGGCTGGTAACGATTTGCACCTGACCATAGATTTAGATGTGCAAAAGGCAGCAGAAAAAGCTTTGGGAAATCAAAAAGGTGCGATCGTCGCACTTGATCCAAATAACGGTGCTGTTTTAGCACTGGTATCCTACCCCACTTTTGACCCGAATATCTTCTCCAAACAAAAACTCTCCCAGAAAGATTGGGAAAGCCTGCAAGGTAAAGACCATCCCTTGGTGAATCGGGCCCTGAGTGCCTTTCCACCTGCCAGTACCTTCAAAATTGTCACTACGACAGCTGGATTGGAATCAGGTGAATTTTCTCCTGACTCAATATTACAGACCTTTGGTTCCCTTACCGTTGGTGGGGTGACTTTTGGTGAGTGGAACCATGCCGGATTTGGGCCGTTGGGATTTCCACGAGCGCTGGCTATGAGTAGTGATACTTTCTTCTATCAAGTTGGCAGAAAAGTTGGTGGTCCAACTTTAATCCAATGGAGTCGCAAATACGGTTTTGGTCAAAAAACTGGCATTGAATTTGCCAACGAAGAATCGAAAGGCTTGGTTCCAGATGAAATATGGAAGCAGAAAGTTTTGAAGACACCTTGGACTGTAGGAGATACCATTAATATGTCAATTGGTCAAGGTGCTTTGCAAGTGACACCCCTGCAATCGGCGATTATGTTTTCTGTCCCTGCTAATGGTGGGTATCGAGTTCAGCCGCATTTGCTCAAAGACAACGAAGAAGCAAAAAGTTGGCGAGAATCCTTAAATATGAAGCCGGAAACTATCAAAGTTCTCCGCGATGGGCTGCGGAAGGTGGTGAGTGAGGGAACCGGGAAGCACTTGAACGTACCCACAATTGCCCCAGCGTCTGGAAAAAGTGGCACCGCTGAAGCTGGTGCTGGTCGTCCAAATCATACTTGGTTTGGTGCCTATGCCCCTAGTAATAAGCCGGAAATTGTGGTTGTGGCCTTTGGAGAAAATACTGGCGAGCATGGTGGTACTATTTGTGGGCCGATGGTTTTACAAGTGCTAGAAGCTTATTTTCAGCATAAGTATCCTGGTAAGTATCAAAAGCCTCAGTCTGAAGGATCAGAAGCTAAAAATCAGACTTCAGGACATGGCACTGGAGACTAGTACCGCA